>JAISCO010000068.1 GCA_031265535.1 Spirochaetaceae bacterium
AATGCCATAGACACGGATCCGCTGTATGTTATGTTTACATCCGGTTCAACCGGGGTTCCCAAAGGCGTGGTAATATCCCACCGCTCCGTAATCGATTATACGGAATGGCTCGCCGAAACCTTTTCTTTTTCGGCAGATACAGTATTCGGCAGCCAGGCGCCGTTTTATTTTGACAATTCCATTCTGGATATATATTCAACGCTGCGTAACGGCGCAAAAACAATCATCATCCCGGAAGAAAAATTTCTTTCGCCGCCGAATCTGTGTAAATATATTGATGAAAAACATATAAACACAATATTTTGGGTGCCGTCGGCGCTTGTTTTAACGGCAAATTCAAAGGCTCTGGAAAAACACGCGCCAAAGGGACTGCAAAAGATTCTTTTTTGCGGAGAGGTTATGCCCGCAAAACAGCTTAATATCTGGCAGAAACATCTGCCGGAAGCCCTGTATGCCAATCTTTACGGCCCTACGGAAATCACGGACGTATGCGCGTATTACATCATTGACCGCAAATTTAATGACGATGACCCGCTCCCGATAGGTTTTCCCTGCAATAATACGGCCGTCCTGACGCTTGACGATGACAATAAACTTATTCCTCAAAATGAAACAGGCAGAATTGGCGAACTTTGCATAAAAGGTACGTGCCTTTCCGCGGGCTATTACAATGATCCCGATAAAACGGAAAAAGCTTTTGTTCAGAATCCGTTAAACGCTTCATACCCGGAAAAAATTTACCGCACCGGCGATCTTGTACAGTACAATGAACGCGGTGAACTAATGTTTTCGGGACGCAAAGATTATCAAATCAAGCACATGGGAAACAGAATCGAATTGGGCGAGATCGAAACTGCGGCGTCTTCCTTTAACAGCGTGGCCCGCTGCTGCGCTTTATACAGCGATGTCCGCAAAAAAATAATTCTTGCCGCTTCGCCTGAGTCAATAGACAAGACCGCGCTGTACAGCTACTTAAAAACCCTGCTACCTCAATATATGCTTCCGGCGCAAATTGAAACTTTGGATGATATGCCTCTTAATCAGAACGGCAAGATTGACAGGATTCTTTTAAGGAATAAGTACTGTTAGCAGGTTTGTCATGGCGCGGGAAAAAACAATAGAAAAAATAATCTGCTTGATTCACGAAATCAATCAGTTTGAAGAAATACAACGCGATACCGAACTGATAAAGAGCGGGATACTCAATTCGCTTGGCATATTCGAACTGGTTTGCCTGTTGGAAACTGAATTCGGCATGGAAATTCCAGAGGACCGCTTTGTGCCGGAGAATTTTTCATCCGCGGCGGTCATCGCGGAACTTATAATGGAATTAACCGCAAAAGACGGTAAGGAGTAAAATCATGAATTGGATTACGGAATTAAAAAAAGAAGCGGACGCTTTCTTTGGGCAGTTGTCCTCAAAACAGGTCGTACTGTTTGGGTCGGGGGGAAAAGGGCATGATACGCTGGAGTATCTGCGCGGCATTGGAATTAACCCCGTCTGCTTTTGTGACAATAACGCAAAGGTTCAGGGAACAAAATGCCACGGGCTTGATGTGTTAAGCTACGAAAATATGCGTAACACCTATAAATCGTACATTATCCTGCTGACCGTTACTACAGATAAAGCGGTAAAAATCGCGGCGCAGCTTAAAAGTTCAGACGAGGAAAACACTGTCCGCCATTGCTGCATTCCGTTCAAGGTGGATAATGTCTTTACAAGCCGCGATGAACTGGAAAAAAACGCGGCGGCGTTTGAAAAACTATGCGGCAGCCTGGCCGATGATCTGTCAAAAGAACTTTTTATTAAATGCATACGCTACAAAGTTACAGGCGATGGGCTGCCGCTGTTTTCCATGATAGATGACGATACATTCTTTGACAAAACGATTCTGCCGGCGCATGACAAACATATTTACGTGGATGTCGGCGCCTATACCGGAGACACAATGATAAGATTCTATGCGTTTTGCGGCGGGAAGAAAAAAAGTGTGCGAAGCTATAGTTGGCTCCTGGCGTAACACGCTGCTTACCCCTGCCTCGGCGCCTTAAAGATGGCGCGTAATTCAGGTGTGTGTGTGTTTCGCGGGTTTTTATCCGTGGGAAACCGGAGCAGCGCAAAAATTTGCGCTGTGGTATACTCCTCACGCCGCTTTTTTTAATGCGGCGTCTACTTTTCTATTTAATGTTTCAACCAGTATTATCATGGCTATTAATATCGCTCCAATAAACACGGGAAATATGTTAAAATTTATGTACGAGGCGGTCAATCCAAATAACGGGGGCATTAAAGCAGAGCCAATATACGCGCCCGCCATCTGTATTCCGATTATTGTCTGTGAATTTTCTTTGCCGAAATTTCGTGGAGTTTCATGCATCAAACTGGGGAAAATAGGAGCGCAGCCAAGTCCAATCATAAAAAAACCCGGCAGCGGCGCGATATTGTCAAACGGCATGATCAAAACAATTATTCCAGCGCCAATTATTATCTGCCCTAGGCGAATCATTTGCCTGTTGTTAAGTTTCATTGTTACAAAACCCGATACAAAACGTCCAAAACTTATTCCAATATAGTACAGCGATATCCATTGGGCGGCAATTTCCGGCGGTATATTTTTTATTATTACCAAATAACTGCTTCCCCATAATCCTGTTACGGATTCAATGCCGCAATAACAAAAAAATGCCATAAGCGCTTGTTTAATCCCGGTTATATTAAGCAGTCGTTTGAAACTAATCGATTTATGCCGAGTTGAATTTTCTTGGGACCTTTGATTTTTCCATAAAGGCAGCGACACAAACAGTACCGCGGTAAGACAGAATTGTATTATTCCAATAGTTCTATATCCTAAATTCCATGAATGTTTATTTATTAAAAATGCCGACATAATTATTGGCCCGATAGAAGCGCCTAGTCCCCAAAAACAATGCAGCCAGTTCATGTGTCTTGCTTTATAGTGCAGCGCAACATAATTATTTAACGCCGCGTCAACAGAACCGCCGCCCAAGCCTAACGGAACAGCAAAAAGAATTAATCCCCAAAAAGTATTGGAAATTGAAAATCCAATAAGAGCGGCGGCGGTTGTTAAAACACTAAAAGCCGTAACAATTCCGGTTCCAAAACGCCGGATAATTCTTGCGCTAAGTATGCTCGAAACAACCGTTCCCCCGGAAATAATCACTGAAATAAATCCGGCATAACGCACTGGAACCCGCAATAAATGATGCATTGAAGGCCACGCGCAGCCAAGCAATGAATCCGGCAGGCCTAAACTGATAAACGAAAAATAAATTATGACAAGCAATAACACGGACATATATCCTCAATTATAATTTTATCGCGGGTATTTTAAACGGAACTTGACGCGGAAACCTGAAGTTTCCGCGAACAACTCTATTATACCGCTACCGGTATACCGCTACCGGCGGACGCCTTGTTTTCGCCTAAATATTCCGATAAGCGTTTTTATATTCTTATCTTTTGTAACGAGCAGCAGCAACAAGCCTGTTCCGGCAAAAAGTAACAATGCAATAAACAATGGAATGGCAAACGAAATAAACCGGTTTTTTGTATTCATTGAAACAAAAAAATCCGGCAGATACTTGTTAAATAATAAAACAGGAATAAGTGCTATTACAGAAAATAATATTATTTTAATCAAATACTTAAATGTTTCCGGCAAAAGGCTTTTTACATTGTTATACGATTTTTTATTTAGAAAGATAAACAGCGCCGCCGTGTTTGCCGCGCCGGATACCGACAAAGCGAGAGCCACCCCCCCTCCCTTCATCGGATTAACAAGTATCGCGGCCAGCACAATGTTTATTACAAACGAAAATATGCCCGCCACTGTGGGGGATGCGGCATCGCTGCGCGCGTAAAACGCGGGCGCTATAATACGGTTTAACGCGATAAAATAAAGGCCGGAAATATGAAACGTGAATGCGTCAAGCGTCAGGCGTACCGATTCATTGTCAAAGGTAAGACTTTGAAACAAAAGCCGTATAATCATATCTCCTTCGGCAAGAGAAAAAAAAGTTACCGGAATCGTAATAAGCGTAATAATGTCAAGCGCCGATGAAAGACGTTTATTGTACAAATCCCATTTTGAAGATTTTGCGTACTCCGTAAGATCCGGCAATAGAATTGTCCCGATTGAAACGGCAAAAATACCCAGCATCAGTTCTTGCAGGCGCAGTGAATACTGTAGGCTTGAAACAATGCCGACGCCCGCTCTCCGCGCAAGCGCCGTAGATACAATGTCATTAAGCTGGTACGCCGCCATGCCGATTATCGTAGGCGCTATCAAACGAAGCACGGCGCGGGTTCCCGGATTTTTAACGGCGGTTTTTAGTCCGGTAAAAAAAAAGCGAAACCCATTTTTGAACACAAACGGGGCCTGAACCGCCGCCTCGATAAAGCCGCCTATCAGTATGCCTATCGCTATCGCCCGCGCCGGATTCTTTGTATACGGGTGCAGTAACCACGCGCAGGCAATGGTGATAATGTTAAGCAGTACCGGCGCGAGCCCGGAAGGCGTAAAAACATGAACGCTGTTCAGTATTCCCTGAAAAAACGCGGCTATTGAAATGAAGGCCAGAAACGGAAACATCATGCGGGTTAAAAAAACCGTTTCGTTGAATTCAGTTTTTCCAAAGATTGGTACTATGAGCGGCGCTAAAATAATTCCCGCCGCGACGGCAAGGCTGACAAAAAACGATAAGAATGTAAAGAAACACGATAAAAATTCGCGTGTTTTTCGCGCGTCATCTTCCAAAAGACAGCCTTTGAATGTCGGGATAAAAGCGGCGGATATTGAGCCTTCGGCAAAGAGGCGGCGGAACAGGTTGGGTATCAGGAACGCGACGGAAAATGAGTCGGAAAGCGCGCTTGTTCCAAGCAAGGCGGCTTTTGTCATCTCGCGTAATAAGCCTAAAACACGCGAAGTGAGTGTTAAAAGAGAAAGTGTAGCGCCTGAACGGAACAGGGAACGCGGGGAAAGCGGCACAGGCTAACTGCCGCCGGCAGGGTACAGGCGCATTTTATTCCATTCGGGAAGCAGCGAATCCGGTCCGTTTACCAGGGCTTTCAGCAGCGCGGCGGCGCAGGCCTCGTGTACCTGCCGCAAAATAACAGCCTCATCCTCCGTAAAGTTGGAAAGCACCCACGCTGAAATGTCAGCGGAGGGGTCTTTTTTCCCGCCCGGCCGCCCTATTCCTATGCGAAGCCGCCAAAAATCAGCGGAATCGAAAACGGACTTTATTGAACGCAGTCCGTTATGCCCGCCTAAACCGCCGCCTTTCTTGAAAGCGGCATGGCCCAGCGGCAAATCCAGTTCGTCATGGACAACAAGAACTTCTTCACAGCGTATCTTATAAAAACCGGCGGCGGCAATAACGGACTCTCCTGAAAGATTCATGAAAGTTTCCGGCATCAAAAAATGCGCTTTTATCCCGTCTACTTTAATCCCGTCTAAAAGCGCGGCGTCCACATCATCCCCGTAATTCACCGGAGCATCCATAACATACAAAGACGGGACTTTAGAGATAACGTGCCCCGCGTTGGACGGCACACTTGCCGTTGAGTAAAGCCCTTTAAACTTAGCCTGCCAGCGTAAATCAAAGCGTAAAAAATGGACAAGGAGACGCCCGGCATTGTGCCTATTGTCAATGTATATTTTGCCGGGGTTTCCCAACAAAACAACCAGCTTTATCTTTTTCATCAAGTTATAGTATACAGTACTATAACTTGATGATTTGGTAAAGAAACTGTATGACCGAGGGGAGGAGGGAAAAATAAAAAGGAAGAAGGACAAAGGAAGAAGGGCAAAGGAAGAAGGATAAAGGAAGAAGGATAAAGGAAGAAGGGCAAAGGAAGGAGGGCAAAGGAAGAAGGACAAAGGAAGAAGGACAAATCCCGGATTCGATATAATTTTAACGGCACTTTTTTGATTTTGAGCACATCCTCTTAATTGCTAATTGCTAATTGCTAATTACTTTTTACTTCCTTCTTACCTCTTACCTCTTACTTCTTTACTTCTTACCTTTTCCTTTTTACTTGTCTTCGTATTATCTTGACAAACAAATTGTGCTTTCATACGATACGTTTAGGGGTAGTGTCGGCGCAATGCGTTAATATACCGCTGCCCCAAACAAGGAGTTTTTATGACGGATATTTTTGGAAAAAGTAAACGGCTTGGCGCCATGTTGGCAGCCGTACTTTTGATCTTTGCCGCTCAGGCGGCGCTGTTTGCCGGCGGAAAAAAGGCTGCGGACCAGCAGCAAGAGACGGTTGCAATGGAACCGGTTACGATTACGGTGGCGGCGGCGGCGAGCCTGAAAAACGCCTATGATCAGGAAATTATTCCTCAATTTCAGGCTAAATACCCGTGGATAACGGTGGAAGGAACTTATGACAGTTCAGGCAGACTGCAAACCCAGATCGAAAACGGGCTGGGCGCGGATGTTTTTATGTCGGCGGCGGTTACTCAGATGAATACTCTTGTCGGTGAGGGCTACATAGACCCGACCGCGGTGGATAATCTGCTGCAAAATAAGCTTGTTCTGATAAAACCCACAGGCACAACTACAACGGTTACCGGTTTTTCCAACATTACTAACGCTAAAACCATAGCTATAGGCGATCCAAAATCTGTTCCCGCCGGACAGTACGCGGAAGAAGCGTTTAACAAGCTGGGCATCAGAATACCGGCAAATTCGTTGAGTCTTGGGACCAACGTTACGGAAGTCCTTAGCTGGGTCGGTAACGGCAGCGCGGAAGTCGGCGTTGTATACGCTACGGACGCCGCGTCCACCAATAATGTTACAGTAATAGAGACGCTTGCGGACGGCGTTCTCTCCGCGCCTGTCATCTATCCGGTCGCGCCGTTAAAGGATGCGCCTAACCCTGACGCCGCGAAATTGTTTGTTGATTACCTGGCCTCCAGCGACGGTATAGCCGTATTTCAAAAATACGGTTTCGCAAAGAACTAGTGCCTTGACATCTTTCAAACTGTGGGTATCGGACTCAAGACCGGAAGCTGCTAGCGCGGAGCGCATGTAAACCGGCTGGCAGGCGCGTATGCCAAGCGCCGTTTTCGGACCTGACGGCACGGAGTAAAGGCTGCTTTCGGTATGTTAGCGCGGAGCGCATTTAAACCCGCTGGCGGGCAGGGGCGTTACGGGGCGCGGAGCCCCGTAGAGGGGGCAGCGTAGGAATTGCCGCTTTACGCTAATTTTTTTTAATTCCTAAAGTTGCGGCATGTCCGGAGCGTGGGGGAGACTTCCCCCCACTCCTCTTAATTTTATGCGTCTATCGTCTATCATGGACATCCGCTCCCCGCCTTAATATAACATTGTGAGGAAACATGGATCTATCGCCGGTACTAGTATCCTGTAAAACCGCGTCGGTTTCTATCGCGGTAACCTTTTTTATAGGGCTTTTCGCGGCGGCTTGGGTGGCCGGAATGCGGAACCGTTTCTGGAAAATGGCGCTGGACGGCATTTTGACACTGCCGCTGGTATTGCCGCCTACGGTCGCGGGTTTCTTCCTGCTGTATGTATTCGGTTTGCGCGGCCCGATTGGGATTTTTTTTATCCGGTTTTTCAGTGTCAAAATCGCTTTTTCGTGGGGCGCTACGGTGTTGGCGGCGCTTGTAATATCGTTTCCGCTGATGTACAGATCGGCGCGCGGGGCGCTGGAGCAGGTTGAACCGGAGTTGATATATGCCGCCCGCACGCTTGGAATAAGCGAGGCGCGGATATTTTGGAAAATCAGGCTTCCATGCGCAATGCCAGGGGTAGCCGGCGGCGCGGTATTGGCGTTTGCCCGCGGCCTGGGGGAATTCGGCGCGACGGCCATGATAGCCGGGAATATCGCGGGCAGAACGCGCACGCTGCCTTTGGCGATTTACTCCGAAACCGCGGCGGGTAATATGGATATGGCGGGGCGTTATGTGCTTATCATCGTGCTGTTTTCATTCATTATTGTCGCGTTGATGAATTATTTCACGGGAAAGAAACCGTGAGCATGATCGTAAAAATAACAAAAAAGCTCTCCCGCGCTTTTACGCTTAAACTTGATTTTGAAACAGAAAGCGGCCGCGGCTGTCTTGGAATACTCGGCCATTCCGGTTCCGGTAAAAGTATGACGCTCAAATGTATTGCCGGTATAGAAACACCGGACGAAGGTTTTATCGCTATAGACGGGCGCGTCCTGTTCGATTCGGCAAAGCGTATAAATCTTAGTCCGCAAGCGCGGCGTGTGGGATATATGTTTCAGAATTATGCGTTGTTTCCCCACATGACTGTTCTGGAAAACATTAGCGCGCCGCTGGCGGCGCGGGGTTTCGCGCCGGCGGACAGGCGGCGCGAGGCGGCAGACTGGATTTCCCGTTTTGCCCTTGACGGTATGGAAAACAGGTATCCGCGGCAGCTTTCCGGCGGTCAGCAGCAGCGGACGGCGCTTGCCCGTATGCTGGCCTGCAAGCCCAACGCTGTGTTGTTTGACGAACCGTTTTCCGCCCTAGATTCTACGCTGCGGGAATATATGCAGTTACAGCTTCAGGAGCTTTTGAGCAGCGCGGACGGCGCTTTTCACAATGCCGTTCTTGTTACGCATAACCGCGACGAGGTATACCGTCTGTGTCCGGAACTTGCCGTGGTGAGCGGCGGCGGTATTGTCATAAAGGATGCCACGCGCAGTGTTTTTCAAAATCCGCGTTTTGTTGATGTCGCTCATCTTACCGGCTGTAAAAATATATCGCCTGTTAAACCGCTTGGAGGGCGTGAGTTATTTGCGCTTGATTGGGGGCTTCGCCTACGCGCCGCCGGCGATCTTGAAGGCATTACGCACATCGGTATCCGCGCCCACGATCTTGTACCTGTTGACGGTAATGCGCCCGCCGGTTTCAACGAGGCGCGTATTGCCGTCAGCAAGCATTCTTCGGAGCCGTTCGAAGAGGTTCTGCTGTTTACCAACATGGACGCCAAGGCATCGTCCGAAAAAAAGGAAATCTGGTATAAGTATTCAAAATATTTAAAGCGGCAAGTCCCCCAAAAATTGTTTTTCCCCCCCGAAGCCCTTCTATTATTAACCGGCCAGCCGGTTTAACATGCGCTCCGCGCTAGCATACCCAAAGCAGTCTTTACTCTGTGCCGTCAGTCCGAAAACGGCGATTGGCATACGCGCCCGCCAGCGGGTTTAAATGCGCTCCGCGCCGACATACCCAAAGCGGGCTTCACTCCGTGCCTTAGGGTCCGAAAAGGGCGATTGGCATACGCGGCTGGTGGCATTGCTCATTGCTTATTGTTAATTCCTCATTGCTAATTCCTCATTCCTCATCCGTATTGACTAACCCCGCCTGTTATAGTTATCCTGTTATATAGTGGCTTTTATGCCATAACTTAATTTGAATCCTAAATTCCCCCACAAATTAGCGTAGACAAGACGGCAGTGAAGCTGAAATATCGGTGGCGGCGTTGAAGTAGGCAAGAATATCTTTCTGCTGCTTGGTCAAGGCTTTCGCGAATCTGCAACTGTTGCCGGAGTAGATGACGATGATGATGTTAGCCAGCTTGTTGAGCGCTTTTTTAAGCGAAATGCTGTTCGCCGCAATGTATTTTCTGAGTTTGCCGAGCATATAAGCTCTAATGGCAAGCGCGATGAAAGTGATGA
>JAISCO010000148.1 GCA_031265535.1 Spirochaetaceae bacterium
ACGAACAAGCCGCTGCATTTGGGTCATTTGCGGAATAACGCGCTGGGGGAGAGCATTTCCCGCATCCTGGCCGCCTGCGGCGCGGAAGTGTACAAAGTTTGTATATTCAACAATCGCGGAATCCATATCTGTAAATCCATGCTCGCGTATATCGAAAAACTAAGCGATTCAACGCCGCAGTCCGCCGGTAAAAAGACGGATCATTTTGTCGGGGACTGTTATGTTGAATTCAACACAATGTTAAAAAATGATAACGGAGCGGAAGAACGCGCGCGTGAATTACTGCGTAAATGGGAAACCGGGGATGCGGAAACAACCGCGCTTTGGAAAAAAATGAATGACTGGACAGTGAGTGGAATAAAAGAAACGTACAAGCGTACCGGTATATCGTTTGATAAATATTATTTTGAAAGTGAAACATATCTGCGCGGTAAAGAAGAAGTGTTAAAAGGTTTGGAAAAAAATATATTTTACCGCGAGACTGACGGTTCGGTATGGGCGGATCTTAGCGCGGAAAATCTTGATAAAAAAACTCTGCTTCGCAAGGACGGAACATCGTTGTATATAACGCAGGATTTCGGAACCGCCATACAGCGGCACGAAGACTGGCGTTTTGATAAATTGGTTTATGTAGTTGGAAGTGAACAGCGTTACCATTTTCAGGTTTTATTTACGCTGCTTTCGCGGCTTGGTTTTGACTGGGCGCGGGACTTATACCACCTTTCGTACGGCATGGTAAATTTACCGGACGGCAAAATGAAAAGCCGTGAAGGTACTGTTATAGACGCGGACGACCTTATCGACAAACTGCGTAACATGGCGCTCGCGGAAATTCGCGAAAAGGAAAGAGAGGGGGCTGTTGGAAACGCGGAAGAAACCGCCGAAAAGATCGCGCTGGGGGCGCTGCATTACTATCTTTTACAAATTACGCCCGAAAAAGATATGCTGTTTAATCCCGCCGAATCACTTTCGTTTAACGGCAATACCGGCCCCTATTTGCAGTATATGGGCGCGCGCATATCGTCAATATTGAAAAAAGAAGAGGCGGAAAATGATCCCGCGCCAAGCGCTGAGAGCGCCGTGTTACTAACAAGCGATGCCGAATGGGAATTATTAAAAACAATAGCTTCATGGCCTGAAGCGATAAACGAAGCGGCGGAAAAAATGAATCCGGCTGTAATAACGGCGTGGCTGTATGAGCTTTCAAAAAATTTCAGCCGTTTTTATCATGACTGCCCGATACTTGGCGCGGAAAGCGCGGAACTTAAACACGCCCGCATAGCTCTTTGCCGCGCCTCCCGGCGTGTCTTGCGCGCCGCTTTTGAACTTGTCTGCATCCCGTTTCTTGAGGCTATGTAAGCGTATTCTTGCGCGGCAATTTTTTTGTGAGGGGCTAGCAATTAGCAGTTAGCAATTAACAGTTAACAGTGAGCAATTAACAATTAGCAGTGAACAGTTAGGAATGCCTCCAGTTGCGTATGCCAAGCGCCCTTGTCTTACTGAAGGCAGAGGCTGAAACGCCGCTTTGGGTATCTTAGCGCGGAGCGCATGTAAACCCGCTGGCGGGGGGGGGGGGGGAATTTTACTTTTAGAAAATTTAAGGAACATATAAAGGAAAAGGTAAAAAGTAACAGGTAAGAATTAGCAGTGAGCAATTAGCAGTGAGCAATTAGCAATGAGGAATGAGGAATGCCTCCAGTTGCGTATGCCAAGCGCCCTTGTCTTACTAAAGGCAGAGGTTGAAACGCTGCTTTGGGTATCTTAGCGCGGAGCGCATGTAAACCCGCTGGCGGGTTACCTTATATTAAAATAGAATCTGTTTAAAAACGCGATGCGGTTTTGGGCGTTTTTGTAATACTTGCTCCAGGGATATTCCCGCGTAAGGTACGAGTACGCTTCCAGCGCTCCGCGTACATCACGGCCGGGCAGCGGCGCGTTTTCCAGCGACTGCCCATAGAGCCACCACGCTTCATCGCTCATCGCGGGATGCTGTTGTTGAAACTTGTCGAGCAGGGCTATGGCTTCGTCATACTTTTGAGCGTTGAACGTGTCCCGCGCCTGTTGAAGTAATTCCTCAGGGCCGGCGGGCGCGGTGTCATCCGCAGCGGAGACTTCATCACTAAGTTTATCCGCTTCAAGCCCCAAATCGTCAGGTCTCTCGCGCGGCGCGTCTACCCCGGCTATAGCTTCGTCCGCAATAATTCTGTCGTTAGAGACAATCACGCGGACATATTCATTTGTGTAGTAATCCTGTAAAAAATCCTGCTTATAAAACTTTAAGATATATTCACCCTCTTTTTGGGCGCGGAACACAAAAGTTTGCGTGCTATCGTTTATCCGGCGGGAAACATAACTTATTCCATTCATAGAATTTTCCTCGCCCGTGTAAATCCAGCCGGTACCCTGAAACGGAACTTCAAATGTTTGTCCTGCTTGCGCGTAAATGACGCGGGACCTTTCCGGTTTAGCGGGAACGGCTGTTTCGGTTGGAGGATTCCGCGCGCTCAGTACCGGCAGCGCCCTGATTGGTTCCGTCCGCTGGGGAACAGCGGGCGTATCATCAATTAACTCTGAGTTACGCAGAGCCGCTGCCGGCGGCGGGGGAGGCTCTTCTTGCGCTTCTTCTTGCTCTTCAAGCTCTCCCTCAACCAAAGTTTCCGCCTGTTCCGGGGTTTCAGGCGGCTCTTCAGCCGCGAGTGTTTCGTCCACGGGCATTTCGTATGCCGGCGGTTCCCGCGTTTCCGGTTCATCCAAAACTATCGCGGCGGATCTTTCCTCATCAGGCAACGCCGGTTCATTAACGAGTTCAGGCTCGTTAAAGTTATAAACCGGTTCCACTAAATCAACATCAATATTTTTGTCAGACGGATCTATTACTTCTTCGGCGCGGATTACAATTTCGGCGGCGGTGTTTTCCTCTGCCTTCATGACGGCGGCGCTCTCATCCGTTATTTCTTCTATACGGGCAGTTTCAGGCGGAACAGGTTCGGCAGATATCTCTACCGGTATGATTTCCGGTTCAAACTCCGGCATGGATTTACAAGCATCTAACGCAAAAAGCGCCGCCAAAAGCAGCGGTAACCGGAATTGACGAGATGTCATGGCAGCGGCTCCAGAATATTGTCAATAGATTCCGAGATTTTATTCCGCCAAAATTCGTCCGGGAATTCAGCCGGAGCTGTCCAGAATTCCATAGCGTCCTCGCTTGTCCAAAATTCCTTTTGCGGCTGTTCAAGCATTACAGGCGGCAAAAAGTCCGGTTTGTCCGGTATAAAAAGATCTTTCGCCGATATTGGGTCTATCTTAAAAGCATAGTCCGAAGCTGTTTTGCCCTGTGCGCTAAAAGCAATTTTCGCGGTCAGCAATATAATGAGCGGAGTAACGATTAGTAAAATAACGGCGCAAAGTATCGCGAGTCTTATCGTTTTTTGACGCCACAACTTTTTTAACGCTGTAAGCGGTTTATCCAACAGTCTCGAAAAAAACCATTTAAGCTTATATGCCAGGTCCTCTAGTCCCATACTTCATTCAAAATGGCCGTATTTATAACTGCCGTTAATTTTAACAGCCACAACAATACTGAAAGGACGATTATTTGTGTCGGCGTTGTGCCTGTAATAAGAATCCTCGTCACGGCTGCCCGCCGCCATGGGAACTCCAAAGTACAATTCTATATGTTCCGCGGGTTCAAACGATATAGCCGGAACAATTTGCGCTGAATTTTTTTCGAAAGCGTGCAAATAGCCCAAAATAACATGAATCCGCTCAATGCCGCCGGGAATAAAACTGATGTTAAAAGCACTGTTAAACCCTTTGAAAAGCCTAAAATCCTCCGGCTCATCAACTAATAAATTATTTCTCCGCAAAGAGGCGGCGTCCCCTTCGCCATTATAGTAAATCTCCGCATTCAGCTTGATTTTTTTATCGAAAAAATCGGTTACAAAACCCATTGATCCGGAGATCCCGAAATCCTCCCAGGTTGCTGACACCACGTTGCCCATGGCCTCAGTATAGAATTCAATGTTTTTAAATAATGTAGTTTTCAAAGAAATAAAGCAGCGAAACGGTATACGCTCAAAATAGAAAAAACCTATATCCATATCCAATTTTTGAAGCGCCAGGTTGTATTTGAAGCCTTCTCCAAAATTTTCCAGATGAGGGTTTTGTAAATCAATATATCCGGGGCGGGTAAGCATGATTAATTCAAAACCACCTATATTTACCGGAATACTTAACTTTGCCAGATACGGATCGCCGGGGTTTTCTACGTCAAGCGGTATGCGGGCAATCAGATTCGCGAACGGAAAATTGGGCGACACTCCCCAAACGGCGTCGAACTTGCCGGCTTTTAGAAAAAATTTATCCATGAAATTATAATCAAAAAAAAATTCTTTTATAGACAGCGGAGGGGACGGTATCGCAAAAGAAAACGACTGGCGTATCAGCAGGTATCTTGAAGGCTGAATATCCAGACCTATTGTCGCGCTCATCTTTGCGCCTATCAAATTCTCAAGTTTGGCTACCGAGGCTTCGGGATTTTCAAAGTACCACGGCGCTTCGTTCCAGCCCGGCATATAGCCGCCGATTATCTGATAAGAAGTGTCGATGCCAAAACCCGTACTCATTATAAAATCCTGCAAGCGGCTGTATTGCTTTCCCGCGCTCGAATTTTCGGAGGGTTCTACACTTTCCTCTGTTTCGCTAAATAAATCTTCAAAATCGGAATCAATAAGATTGTCATCGGCAGGGAATGCCGGCAGAGCAAGAAAAAAAAGAAGGGCGGCAAACACACCGGTTAGCAGTCTGACGCGCTTGCAGGTTTTGCTGTTCACACGCGAATTTGCCGCAAAACCACGATTTATGGGCTGCCGTAAACCTGAGCTTCTTCGAACCTGAGCTTCCGCGAAGCTTTGTTCAATGAGTTTGCATGGTAAAAAATCACCTGTCAGGCGATTCATTGATGCCTTAATGCGTGAAGCGCAACAAACTCCTGATGTAAAAAAAATCGCGTAAAAATTTTTCAACGAGCTACCTTTTCTAAAAAGGTTTTAGAAAAAACAGCATTGGAAACGGGCGCAAACGACGGATTTGCTATGGTTATCTGGGTTTTTTCATTGACAAAGACCCCGTTAACCGTAGTCCCGCGCAGAGCGTCCACAATTAGAATAGCTTTTGGAACATAACGCGCCCCTATCCTGTGATAGTCCGGTATAGCCGAAGTCCGCAGCAACTGCCCCGAAAGACTGTAGTCCTCTGTCTTACGCACCAAACCGTCTTCGCTTATCCATACCTTCATGCGGGGGTAGCTCACTTCATTATTTGTCGCCATAAGGGTCAGTACGCGGCACTGAAAGCGCCCCAGCGTCTCGTCCCCGCTGTCTGAAATTCGATAGTCCTCCGCCAGTGTAGAGCGGGTAAAGTCGGAATTACGCGCGTTGGAATTTTGAAAGCGGTCGCGGCTGCTTGTAGAGTTAAAGCGCTTGCTGTCCGGATCGTAGAACCATAAGGTCCCCCCCTGTTTTAGGTAGCCCTGCCCTTTATTAATAAGCGGCTGAATGATGATGATAGTGTAAAGCTCGTCGGAATCACGGCGAAAAACTCCGGCAACTGTAGCGCTTCGGTTTTGACCCGGTTTATCCTGCACGATGGTGTATTCGGCGGAAAAATCAACGCCGTAATAGCTGGCAAGATGGTCTACCTTTTTCAGAAGTTCTTCATCTGAAATCGACCAAAGCGCCATGGGTATGACAAGAAAAAACACAGCAAAACATCTTTTCATATAAAAAACCGTCCTTACAAATATGCTGCAAAATCGCGGCTTTTACGGTCTATCCTTTCCCCTCTCCTGACAGCATATCCGGTAAAGGACTACGCGACGAACGGAATGCCGGCGCATAAACCGCGATAGATAGTATAACATATATTGCAGCAATGTTTATAGCCATCGCCGCAGGATTGTACAAAGCTAAGAGTCTTCCGTTCTTTAGGAATATGTCAAAACCCGGAAACCACGAGAACGGCAGGCATGATACTATCCAATTAATAAACAGCGTAAAGCAAAACCCTGTTACAAGAGAAACACTCGCGAGAATAAAAGCCTCAAGAAGAAGTACGCGGCGTATATCATTTTCGTAAAAACCAATCGCCCGCATGGCGCCGATTTCCCTTGTTCGCTCATGTAATATCAGCCGGTATGTAACGCCGGCGCTGACAAGTATAATAAGCAGCATCATAATATATAAAAAGTAAGAGAGTATATTCAAAGCCTGCAATATCTGCGAGACATCGGACAGGTAAACAGAAGCGGTCAGCAAAAAAAACATCACTCCGCTCCAGCGCCAGTCTTGTTCGCGGTCAAACCCGTCCCGGTCATATACCAGCGGGCGCAGCGGAACAACTCCGGTCAACGCTTTTTGTAATTTTTCCCGTTTATTTTCTATGCTTTCGGTATCTTCATCAAAAAATAAACCTATCGTGGAACAATCGTCCGGCGCAAAGCCTATCAAATTGTTTATGGCGCGGCGCGCCGCGAATATCTTAAAATAGCCGAATATTGAACGGTCGTCTATTATTCCGCCTATCGTAAAAAACGCCGTATTCTTTTGCCCGTACAATGTTTCAGTTTCCAATAGAACCAAGTCGCCAAGACGCGCGCCCAACAATAACGCAATCGGAGCGGAAATTATAATTGTATCACCGCCAAAATCAGATGATGGACCCTCCGTAAAATTCAAAGTATCAAAATAATCCCGCTCGGCTTCCCAATCAACGCCGGAAACATATTTTACGGGTACCGCGCCGCCGTTGTAATGTATAAAACTGTCTTGATTCTGCATTGTGCGCATGACTTCTTTCTGCGGTTTTATTCCGGTTTTTTCGATTTTTTCCTGAATCAGCGGTATGCTTTCGGCATAAATATGATTGTCGGCATCCATTTCCTTTTCAAAACCGGCTATGATTATATCGCCTGAATAATGATTACGCGCCGAATAATATACGGCATCCGACATACCGTCCTTCAAAGAGCCCATCACGCTCACTATACAAAAACCAAACGCAAGCGCGCAAAATAAAAATAAATAACGCCGCCGGTAGTTAATAACATAATTTACGGCCAGCAGCCATAGTTCTTTTGTCCGCATCTACCCCCCCCCCCCCCACATAAAAAACTACACTTAACAAACAGAATTGTTTAACCACAAAGTCGAAGAAGTCGAAAAAGTTTTTTGTCATTCAAAACTATTCGGCGTATACCGTCTTTAAATGATCGTACATTAAAATTCAATGAGCATCCCCGCCGCAAAACAAGTTTGCGCGCAAAGCGACTTTGCGGCGGGAGTAACTTATTCAACTTCTTCTTTTACAACATTTCCGGGCACAAGCAGCACATTATCATCCGTTTGAGCCTCCAGTTCACGGCGTTTTAGGATTTCATTCATGTAAGCGTCCAAATCCTGTTCTTCATCGTCAAAAAGCTTAGGATCGCGGTAATTTTTCATACCTGTACCGGCGGGTATCGGGTGGCCTATGATGATGTTTTCTTTCAAACCGCGCAAATAGTCGGAAGAACAAGCGATTGCGGCGTTGGTAAGTACACGTGTAGTCTCCTGGAACGATGCCGCCGACAAAAATGAATCGATATTCAGACTTGCCTTCGTTATCCCCTGAAAAACCGGACGAGCCACGGCAGGCTGCCCGCCTTCCGCCGCCACACGGGTATTTTCCTCGTGAAAACGGTACTTGTCAACCATTTTTCCAAATATAAAGCGGGTATCGCCTACAGCCACAATTTCAACCTTGCGCATCATCTGGCGAATTATAACGCCGATATGCTTATCGTTTATCGATACGCCCTGCAGCCGGTACACCTGCTGAATTTCGTCCATCAGGTAACGCTGAAGGTGGCTTTCTCCAAGTATGTGCAAGACTTCGTGCGGATTGTACGCGCCTACGCACAACGGTTCGCCCGCTTCCACCGTGTCGCCGTCTCGTACCAGCAGGCGCTTTGTCATCGGGATAAGATGTTTGTACTCTTTACCGAATTCATCGCTTATTATTACGACGCGCTTGCTCTTGATGATGCCCTTAAACAGAACCTTACCGGCAGCCTGCGCCAAAACGGCGGGGCTTTTGGGCTTGCGCGCCTCAAACAACTCGCTTACACGGGGAAGTCCGGACGTAATATCCATAGCCTTGGCCGATTCTTTTAGAGTCTTGGCTATAGTCTTACCGGCGGAAATTTTATCGCCGTCTTCAACAAGCAGGTACGCGCCGCCCGGCAGAAAATAGGAGGCCTGTTCGTTGCCGTCATCATCAACAATGAGGATACGCGGCTGCTTGCTTTCAAGCTGAAATTCCGTTATCCGCTTTTCGATGTTTCCCGTCTCTTCGTCTACCTCTTCTTTCAAAGTGGAGCCAAGTATTATATCCAAAAGTTTGATGGTGCCGGAGGCCTCCGCGATGATGGGGTCGGAAAACGGGTCAAAGACCGCCAGCGTTTTTTCGGCGGGAACAACCTCACCCTGTTTAACGGCAAGGTCGGAGCCGTTGCGGATTTCAATACGCTGTTCAGTCCCTATAAGATAGAGTTTGCCGCCCAATACCATAGCGTACGCGATTTCGGGTGATTTTATGTTCTTAGTCCCGCTTTTAATTATAATCTCATCGCGTATTACCTTCTTGCCGTTTTCAACAAGAATTTCATCATCTTTACCGATCACGTACTCTTTGATGATTCTATTTACAGTAACGCTGCCTTTACGGGTAAACAACCGGCGGCCGTTTTCAAGTTCTACATGAACGCCGGTAATATCACGGATGTACACCGGATATTTGAGGAAGGTGCGGTTATCTTCGCTAATTTTTGTCGCCGCACCGCCGATATGGAAGGTCCGCATCGTAAGCTGAGTACCCGGCTGTCCGATTGACTGCGCCGCGATAGTGCCTACCGCCTCGCCAATATTAACCGTGCGGTTGGTGGCAAGGTTGCGCCCGTAACATCTGCGGCAAACCCCATGTTCCGCCTCGCAAGTCAGTACAGTGCGTATATAAACCGATTCAATGCCGGCGTTTTCTATCTTTTCGGCGATAGTTTCTGTTATCTCTTCGTTTACATCAATGATAATTTCGCCCGTTATCGGATGTTTTACACGTTCCAGAGTATAACGCCCGACAATGCGCTCGCTTAAATGCTCAACTATTTCCTCGCCGTCCTTTATCGCCGAGTAGGAAACGCCGTTTATAGTGCCGCAGTCATCCTCGTTTACAACCATATCCTGCGCGATGTCAACAAGACGGCGTGTCAAATAACCTGCTTCCGCCGTTTTAAGCGCCGTATCCGCCAAACCTTTCCGCGCGCCGTTTGTCGAGATAAAAAATTCGATAACCGAAAGCCCCTCCTTAAAGTTTGACCGTATCGGAAGCTCTATAATGTCGCCGGAGGGCTTTGCCATAAGACCGCGCATACCGGCAAGCTGGCGTATCTGGTTGCGGCTGCCGCGCGCGCCTGAGTTGGCCATCATGTATACCGAATTGAACCCGTCACGGTCGGCTTCCAGAGTCTTCATCATGATGTTGGTAAGGTCTTCGTTGGTCTTTGACCACACCTCAACAACGCGGTTATAGCGCTCTTCCGCCGTAATATGACCCTGCCGCCACTGTTTTTGAATAGAATCGACTTCCTTGTTCGCCTGCTCTATCATTTCAACTTTTTCTTTCGGCACTACAACATCGTCAACGCCTATTGTCGCCCCAAAAATCGTAGCGTATTTGTAGCCGGTATTCTTTATCGCGTCCAGCATATTCACGGTTGTCCACGAACCTTTTTCGGCAAATACATATTCAATCAGCGCCCGCAATTCCTTATCTTTCAATTCATAATTTACAAACGGAATATCGGCGGGAAGTTCCTCATTAAGCGCAAGCCTGCCGGCGCTCGTCTCTATATAACCGTTTTTGTCGGGATTTGCCTCAACGCCGGTTTTTTCCCAAATAATATTTTTATTCGGCTTTGCGTGTATCAGCGCCCCCCATTCAAGGGATTTAGCGTCCACCGCCATCAGAATTTCTTCAAACGAAGAGTAGTATTTACCGGTTCCTTTGGCTTTCGGCTTTATTCGTGAAAGAAAGTTAATGCCAAGCACCAT
>JAISCO010000190.1 GCA_031265535.1 Spirochaetaceae bacterium
TTCTGCCGTACCAGGTTCGCGTAACCGGGAATGTCCTTGACGCATACCACATCAAGATCCGCCCCGCCGGAAAGCTGGGTCCCCAGAACCGTCTGATAGTCGGCGCTGCCCAGATCCACGGTCTCAATCCGTATCTGGGGATTTTTTACCTGATACGCATCAATCAGAGGCCGGTAATAGACCGTGAGATCATAGTCCCATAAGGCCCATTTAAGGGTGGTAAGACCGCCACCGCTTGTTTCCGCTTGTCTGTTGCCCTCGGCAAAAAGCGAAGCCGCAACTCCAAAAACCAATGTAAGAACGAACAATTTTTTTATGCTTTTCATCATTTTCCTCCTGGAAATAAGTTTAGTCCAGTATGAACCCTTTACAAGAGACTTGAAAAGTTACTAAAGTCCTTTTTTATTTTTTATTTAGTACCAAGGCGCTATGGGTCATTGATAAAGCGGTCCTTTCAACGTTTGTTTGCCAGCTTAATTATTTCAAACCGGTTTTTTACCCCCAATTTTGAATATATGGCGCTAACCTGGTTTTTTACCGTTTGTAAGGCAAGGTTTAATTTATCCGCGATTTCCTCATTCTCATAGCCGGTAGCAATATAGGTGAAAATTTCCCGTTCCCTATTGGTTAAGGTTTTTAGCCAGGGTAAGGATTCCGTCATATCCTGCAGGCCGCAGCCGCCGCTTTTAAGTTCGTTGCCGTTGTATTTTTGCCGTACCATCTTTCGCGCTATTTCCGGAGAAATTTGTATAATGTTGTTTTTTAATGCCCTGATGACGGTAATAAGCTCCGTTGGGGATATGGCCTTTAAGAGATAGCCCGAAGTCCCCGCCATAATAGCCGCCCGTACATATTCATCCTCATCATAGGTGGAAAGCATAATTATTTTGATTTCAGGATATTTGTTTTTTATGATGCCCACCGCTTCAATTCCGCCCATTTCCGGCATAAGCACATCCATAAGGATTATGTCGGGATGTTCTCTTTCGGTGATTAAAACCGCTTCTTTGCCGCTTGCGGCGGCGCCAATAACCGTCATATCCTCCGCGTAATTGGACAAGAAGGTGTTGAGGCTTTGGGTAATCAGGGTCTGATCGTCGGCCAGCAGTATTTTAATCTTTGGTTCCATAAATCAAATGCTCCTTATAAACCATTAAACCATTCATGGCTGTTTTAGACGCCAGCGGTATGACTATTCTCAGGCGGAATCCGCCTTCGAGGGGAGAAGACAGGGCAAGGGTTCCCCCCACCGATTCAAGCCGTTCTTCCATGCCGGCAAGGCCTATGCCTTTTACAATATTTACAGCGCCGATGCCGTTGTCGGTTACGGTCATGGAAAATTCCCGGGGGAATTCCCAAAATTGAATGAGGATGCGGCTTGCCTTTCCGTGCCGTATGGAATTGGTAAAGGCTTCCTGAATAATCCGGGAGATGACCTTGTTTATGGCGGGACCGTAATCGGGTTTCATATTCCCCCACTCAACGGCAACCGCTATTCCGGCAACTTCCTCAAATATTTTTTTTAACTGATAGATGGTCTCAATGCTTTCATGGTAGGGTTCCTGTATTTTACGGATCAGATGCAGGGTTTCCCTGGTATCGTTAAGCCCCCGGAACGCCAGATTGCGTATTTGGTGAAACACCTCCTGGGAATGGGCCGTTTCCATTTCACCCTGGCTTACCGCCGCATCGGACACCAAAATAATATTGCTGAAAGCGTATCCGCAGCTGTCATGGAGATCCCGGGTAAAACGCAGCCTGTCCTCTTTCACCGCGTCTTCCCCCCGCTGTTTTGCCAGTTCCTGAAGGCGGTGGTTAAATAGCAGCAGTTTAGCGCCTACAAAATTAAGGTGATCAATAGTTTCCTGCTTATATTTGTACTGATCCATAAAAAATCGCAATACAGCCAATAGTGTCGATGCAAGAAGTAAAACGATCATCATGACAAGAATTTCCCCAAGGGCAGGTTTTGTAAATTGAGATCCCCCCAGGGATAACCCCATAAAAGAAGGATGAATCATAAACAATAAAAAAAACAAAAGGGCGGCTATTGACAATGAAAAGTTTTTAGGGAAAGGGAATATAATGGATACCATGCTAATATAAGCCAAATAAATAAAAATATTAATAGTAAACAAATCGTCGAATATATATACGCAGAGAACCGCTGCGGCTAATCCGGTTATAAGGCATAACCGGCGCATAAAAACGCGAGAACAAAGGACACATCCAAATAAAGCGGCGCCGTATAGGATGAAGGATATATAAAAAGTCCGTAAGAAAACAAAGTGGTTGGGCTGCTCATTGAATTGGTAGACCGGGACCCCGGAATGAGAATCGTTATACTTTGATGTAAACATGATAAAAGCATTCAAAAGCAGAATCATTATGATTATAACGGGTACTATTTTATAAAACCATTTCTCCGGCTTCATTGACGACCCTTTTCCCTTTAGTATCATAGTACCTGGATACTATATTTTCGTTCATTGACATTATTGAAACAATACCTGTTATAGTATCATCATGTACGATAAATTTCTTCCCCCCCTGGGAAAATTCTAAAATTCAGGGTTTGAACCGCCTGCCCGTGCGGAGTCCCCTTCGCCAGGCCAAAGCGGGAAAGCACCTTGAGATTGTATGTTGTATGAGGAGGATATAAATGACACCTGAAGTTACCCAGCTATACCAGGCCCTGCAATACGGAAGCGAAAAAAAGGCGGCCGGCTCACGGTTGTTTGACACATTCCGCGGCGGCGTGGATGCAGAGGCTATTGCGGCAAATCCCCTGCTCAAACAGCCGCTTGAGTATCTTGAAGAAAAGAGCGCGGAGTTCCGCAAGCGGGATATTCCCGGTCTGCCCTACCGGTTTTACGCGCTGTTTGACACCACCGGAGACCGGCGGGAATTTGAGGTCCCTTATTTTGAACGGCGGAACCGGCTCCTGGTCTACGGCCTTTCATCATGGCTTTGGAAAAAGCCGGAAGACATACACGCCCTGGAAGATACTATCTGGGCTATTTGCGACGAATATACCTGGAGTCTCCCCGCCCACATGGCCGGGCAGAGCCTCTCCCCCGCGGGGGAAACGGAAACGCGGCGGGGCATTGTTACCCGGGGGCAGAGCGATAACGCGGTAAAGCTGGATCTTTTCGCTTGCGAGACCGGTTTTGCCCTGGCTGAGTGCTGCGCCATGCTGGAAGACGCGCTGTCCCCGCTGGTCATCGAGCGGGCCAGAAACGAGGCGTACCGGCGGCTGATTACAAGTTACCTTGATAACGTCGGTTTGCAGCACTGGGAACTTCTCAAGATGAACTGGTGCGCGGTCTGCGGCGGAAGCCTTGCCGGGGCCGCCTGTTATCTTATCGAAGACGATCTGCTCCTGGGCGGCATCCTGTATAAAATTCTCCCTACTTTGGATCGTTTTTTGGACAGCTTTACCGCCGACGGCGTTTGTATCGAGGGGCTTACTTACTGGACCTACGGAGTTAGTTTTTTTGTAAGTTT
>JAISCO010000229.1 GCA_031265535.1 Spirochaetaceae bacterium
AAAGACCATAGTCTCCAGATTTTGTCCAAACGGCAAATAAATTAAATGATTTATTGTTTTGGGAAATACGGAAAGGCACAACATACCTGAATTTTCTGTTAAATTCATTGGTGAATTCATTGGTGAATTCAACTTTCCATGTTTTTGAAAATATGGCTATACCCAGATCGCTTTCCGCGCTATCGCCATACCAGCCTTTGTGGTTCCATAACGATTTAAAAAAATCAAAATCGGTTAATCTGCATTCTTGAATGACAAATATGTCCGTATCAGAAAATGCGGAGACAATGGCCTCATACTTTGCACCATAAAAACCCAACCAGCAATTCCAACTTACAATTTTCATCTTTTACTCCTAAAAAAAACCACTAATAACATGTGTATCACAATTCATTGCTAATGAGCAATTTCAAAACTCCTACGAATTTTGAAATTGCCTCTGTAACGTACTTCATTATACCGTATAATCATTCATATATTATAATATGGAGAGGGGACTAAATTAACAAAAAACAATAATAACGCATAATAATAGATAAATAAGTCGAAATATTGTTAGTCCTAAGACGTAACCATCTAAAAATTGAAGTTTATAGATGGTTTTATCGTTTTTTATGCCGAACCACTTGTTACCCCTCTGCAAACCTGCAAACCACACAATCAAAAAATCAGTGTAATCAGCGGACCATTATGCACGGCTCGTTGCTCACTGCCTTGTCCGTATCTTGCTGCCGTCACTGGTCCTGTGCGGTTCCACTTGGCTGCCTTCCCGTTTGTAAATCTCCGCCAAGTTTTCGGAAAATGAATCCCTGCTACATTGACATTGGCAGGTATCGTTACGCTGGTTAATTGGCCGTCAGAAGACGCCTGTTCTCCAATTGTAGCAACCGGTAAGTTGCCGACCCGTTCGGGAATCATAATCTGCTTCTCGTTTCCCGTATAGCCAGTAATGGTAACTTCTCCATTGTTGACGATATACTCAAAATTCTCTGCTACTTTCATAATTATACCTCTTGAAAAATACATGTACTCATTTTCCAATACCAGGGCGTGTTCACACAAAAGAAACTCAATGAACAACTGATAATAATACATAAGGCAAGATATATAAATGCGGAAAACATCAAGTCCAGCTTGTCATAACGGGCCGCTATCCGCCTGAACATCCGTTCCACTTCGTTCAGCCGTTTATATAACTCTTTGCCATACTTCCACGGCTGCTTCCGGTTCATTTTTGGGGGAACCGCCGGCGTATACCCCCGCTGAAACGCCAGCCACCGGGCCGTCCAATCCTCACAGGCACGGTCCGTCAGCAGGAATACCGGGTCCCCGCAGGGGGCCCTTATACTTCCTATGGTGTCCAGCAGGAGCCGCCCTTCGGGAGCGTCGCCGGCCTCGCCGCCCGGGAGGATAAACCCGATGGCGCACGTTTCGCTTGACACCGTCATGTGAATTTTTGTATTCAAGCCTCCCCGGGATCTTCCCATTTTTTTAACGCTCCGGCAGCGCCGGGATGGACTTTTACCGAGGCGGAGTCAAGGGAAACCGCGCTTATTGGCCCGTACATTATGTGTTCTTCCTTGAGTCGGCCGTAAATCCGCTCCGGCCCCCCGTTTTTGGCCCGTCGGCTGATTCTCATGTAAATGGTATGCCACGAGCCGAAAGAAGCGGGAAGGGACCGCCATGCGCAGCCGTTTTCACAGACGCAGACCAAGACCTCAAGAGTACTCCGCCGCCGGTTTTCACGTTTCCGTGCGGTTTCGGGAAGAGACTGATTATCTTTTCTTTTTGTTCTCAGGTTATTTTCATCTGTTTATTATATCAGATTTCGTTAATGTGAACACGCCCTAGCAAAAAGTTTGCAATAAAAACTGCCACGAAGCGGCATACTATGCCTCTTTCATTATTGTGATGTTTCATTGTATCGCATCTCTTTTATTATTGAAATAAGGTATATTCTGATGAGTGTCAACTTGTCTAATGGTAATTAAGTCTGTCAAATCTTTTTTTTGTTTGTTACCTCTTAGATTTTCCAGCATCTTTTCAATTAAGCAAAAACTTATCTTTTTATAACGTTGTATAATTTCATTTAACTCAACCTTCTCATTATTTGCCTTTCTATTTTCAAGAAAGACAATCATATCTGGCAATGTTTTTTCAATGAGTTTTTTATTATGTTTTTATTTTAATTTAGCAATTAAATTCTCAATAATATTTGGTTTGTAACAACAATTACCATGACTCAACCTATCATTATAGTCATAACTATACCGCCTTACAATGATATTCTCTGGAAAACCTATTTTCAGGTATTCACCTTCTTTATTTTTTACACAAAAACATCTATTTTCCATATCACCAAATTCTTGGAAGTCCCACAAGGTCCATCCTTTGTATTTTCGTTGCTTTTGAAAACACCTTTTATACAAATTTAGATAGAATTTATTTCTCCGTCTCACAGTCTTTTTGTTCTCATTATATTCTTTCAATTTGATAACATCATCTGCCGATGAAAATGTTATGGTTTTTTTGTTAATAATTGCAATTATGATTGGAGTAATCACAATACTTAACAATGAAAACCAGTTGTCTTTTATAAAATCAATCATTTAGAGACCATCCCCACCAATCAAATGATTTTCCATTGCCTGAAATAGTGGCAATCAGAATGACAGCCGAATTCGCCCTCATACTATTCGCGCACACTATCGCATAATTTTCCCCTGGACGATAGTCCCATTCACCTAGCGCTTTCCAGGCCAACCATGAGTTATTTTTTGTGAGTTTATCTATACTCTTGCCCCGGGTATAGACGAAGCATTTTTGCGTAACTCTTGAACTTTTGAGGTTTCAATGTAGATTGCCGCAGACACACCAGAATAACCGCTATCAAAATCCCCGTCCAATACAGACGAATAATACTTTAGGTTAAAATCTTGGGCGAAGAGGCTCTTTCCTTGTAAAAACGTTACAAAGAAGAATAAAACGATAAAAACTTTTTTCATAAAACCTCCGAAATATGGTTCTCGTTTTCGCCGCTATGGACAACGGCACATCTTCATTTTCCAGTTTTTTTTACTATTGTCAATATTTTTCTAAAAAAATGCAGACATCACAAATTTCGCACAACTTCCATCCAAACAACCTGCTACCAGAAATTGAAAACACTTATTGCCATGAAAATCCTCCACAATCAACTATATCGACTTCTAAAAATTATGCCAATACTCATGCCGCACATCTATCTCACCAGACGCTCTGGCAACCCGCTGTTCAACTCCGCGATTTCCTTTTGAACGGAATCGGCGGTTTCGGCGGCGATGGTTTCGAGGGGGACGAGGCGCGCGTCTTTTTCGTTGCGGCGTTTTAGTTCGGCGGAGGGTGGGGTGAGGGTGAGGTTTTTGTCGCCGATGACGATGCGGCAGGGGCAGCCGATGAGGTCGGCGTCGGCGAATTTTACGCCGGCGCGTTCGGGGCGGTCGTCGAGGAGGACTTCGAGGCCGAGCGCGGTGAGTTCCGCCGCGATGGTGTCGGCGGCTTCTTTCACTTTACCGTCGTATTTGACGGGGACGATGACGGCGTGGAAGGGGGCGAGGGTGGCGGGCCAGATGATACCGGCTTCGTCGTGGTGTTCTTCGATGACTGAGGCGAGGGTGCGGTCGAGGCCGATGCCGTAACTGCCCATCACGGGGATTTGTGTCTTGCCGTTCTCGTCGAGGTAGGTCACGTTCATGCTTTTGGTGTATTTGGAGCCGAGTTTGAAGATGTGGCCGAGTTCGTTGCCTTTCTTTTCGTA
>JAISCO010000247.1 GCA_031265535.1 Spirochaetaceae bacterium
AACTCCCCGTATAAAATCAATATCCGGCAGCAAAACGGATATTTCATTCATGAAGACCCGCAGCTTGATATGACTTGCTGGGGCAAAACGCTTGAAGAATTGTTTGATTCGATATTTGAAGAGTTCAGTTTTATGTGGCGAATATATGCGCGGGCTGAAGATGACAACTTGGATTGTAGTGCAGTGGCAGTGAAAAATATATTATTGGCGATGGCGGAGGAAGAACAATAAATGACGTTGAAAACAAAAGATATAGAATCCAACTTTTGTAAGAAAGGATTTATTAAAGATAACAAAGACCACAAATATTTTTATTTTTGTTACAACGGGAAACCCAGCGCAATACGGACAAAATTCAGCCATAGCGCCAGGGATATTGATGATAATCTGATTCATTTAATGGCGAAGCAAATACACTTGACCAAAGATGAATTTGTAAAGTTTGTCATTTGTGAAATAAGCGAACAGGAATATATAGAAGTTCAAAAAGCGCTCGGCAATTTGAAATAATACTGCCGCACAGCGCCCAGCCCGTTAAACCCGCTTATATTCGTCTTGTACGTGAAAAACTGTTAGAATTAGAGGGTAAAGAAAACGGGAGGCGCCGAATAGTTTTGAGAGACAAAAAAACTTTTTCGACTTTTTCGACTTCGTGGTTAAACAATTCTGTGGGTCAAGTGTAGGCTAGGGATTGGGGGCGTTGCGGGGGCGTCTATATTGCCGTTTCTTCCCTTGGGCCGGTGCGGTTTACGGAAACAAAAGCGTTTTGCCCCCGCTGAGGGGGGTGCCGGAAGACCGCAGGGCTGGAGGCAGGGGGGAGACATCCCCCCCCCCCCCATAAAAAAAATTATTTGATATATTTTTGATAGAATTAATATATCACAAACTAAGGAATAAAAAATGTTACAAACAATAATGTTTATAGTAAGCGGCGCGCTCAATATTTTTTCGCTGATTATTTTTGTCCGCATAATTCTTTCATGGTTCAGTGGAAACAGCGGATACGGACGCCTGTTTAACATACTTTGCGGCATTACGGACCCGTACTTAAACTATTTTCGCCGTTTCAATATCCTGCGTACCGGCAGTATAGATTTTTCACCGGTTGCGGCGCTTGCGGTTCTTTCGATAGCAACCAATATTGTTTCTACCATCGCGCGATTCGGTAAAATAAGCATTGGGATAATTTTCGCGCTGTGCCTTGGCATAATTTGGTCGGCGCTTTCTTTTATCATTGGCTTTCTTATTTTTATACTTATACTGCGTCTGGCGGCTTATATATTTAGGATGAATGTTTTTACGCCGTTTTGGAGAATAATTGACACGATTGCGGCGCCGGTTCAATTCCGTATAAACAGAATTCTGTTTCACGGCAGGATCGTTCATTATATGACAGGTTTAATCGCGTCCATAGTATCATTGGCGCTTTTAGGAATTGTGTTGGGCATATTTACACATTTACTGGAAAGATTTTTTATAAGCCTCCCACTTTAGGGGATTAAAATTGTTCCTGAAGGAATTGACGGTTTCTGTCAGCAATATCAAAGGACTTGGCCCCGCTAAAATAAAACCGCTCGCAAACATGGGTATCTACAATGTCGCGCAGCTTTTGGGCCGCTGCCCCAGGGATTGGGAAGACCGCAGCCGAATCGTCCCGCTCCGCGATTTTGAAAAAGGAAAAGTTTGCACCCTTGTAACCGTAAGGCACTGTGAGTGGCTGCGTTTAGGAAAAGTGGG
Organism: Spirochaetaceae bacterium; assembly: GCA_031265535.1. Taxonomy (GTDB): domain Bacteria; phylum Spirochaetota; class Spirochaetia; order Treponematales; family Breznakiellaceae; genus JAIRMY01. The sequence goes on from JAISCO010000247.1 coordinate 1,738, forward strand.
AAAAATGGGAAAAGCGGAAACACTTAAAGTGTATATAGATGACGGCGAAACCAAAGCGTCCCTCGTCTGTTTTAACCGCCCCTTCTTAGAGAAACAACTTTTGCCCGGATGCCGGTATTATTTGTATGGCAGTTTCTCTTACAAGTATGGAGAACTGCAATCAAGCTCGTTTGAGTTTGAGTCGGCGCCGGCTTCGCAGGCGGCGCTTTCTCGGCCGGCGGCGAAACCAGCGGCTGAGTCCGGAGGCGCGGAAAAAAACTTTTTCCGCATACTCCCCATTTATCCTCTGAGCGCGGGGCTAACCCAGAATTATATGCGCAGCCTGATGCGCAACACGCTTCGTCAGTACGCCGCGCCGCTTGAAAATGAATTGCCCGATTCTATCATTAAACGCGACGGGCTTCTTTCAAAGGCGGACGCGCTTAACGCTCTGCATTTTCCAAACGATATTGAGCAACTGGAACTCGCAAAAAAAACCTGTATATACGAAGAGCTTTTTTATCTGGAAATCATCGTTGGAAAACGCGCCCTTGAAAGAAAGGGCGCGTCCGGCGGAAAAGCCCCGGCAAAAGTTGCCGCCGCCGCAAGCAGGGTAGGGGAGGGGAACTTTACCCCGTTGCAGCGGCGTTTGATTGAACGCCTGCCGTTTAAGCTGACCGCCGGACAGGAATCCGCGCTTGCCGATATTAACCGCGACATGGACAGCCCCTACCCCATGGCGCGGCTTTTGCAGGGGGATGTGGGTTCGGGGAAAACTCTTGTATCATTTTTAGCGGCGCTCAAGGCGATAGATTACGGGGCGCAGGCGGCGATCATGGCGCCGACAGAGCTTTTGGCGCATCAACATACCGAAAACGCGGCGCGTCTGCTGGAACCGCTCGGCGTCCATGTCGGCTTTCTTACCGGCAACATCAAAACTGCCGGACGCAATCAACTGCTAAAATCACTTGCCGCGGGCAATATTGATCTTGTGCTGGGTACGCACGCGCTGTTTTCAAAAAATGTAGTGTACAACAAATTATCGCTGGTTGTCATTGATGAACAGCACCGTTTCGGCGTTACGCAGCGTCAGGCGATTCTGGCAAAAGGCGAGCGCTGCGACCTTTTAATGATGAGCGCGACGCCGATACCCCGCACCCTCGCTCTGACTGTTTTTGGAGACATGGATGTTTCAGTTATTTCCAGTATGCCGCCCGGACGGAAACCGATAGAGACACATCTGGCCAGACAGTCAAACGAAAAAAAAGTGTACGACTTTGTGCGGCGCGAACTTGCGCAGGGCAGGCAGGCGTACTTCGTTTACCCGCTGATAGAAGCCGGAGAGAATGACGGCGAACTTCCGTTACGTTCCCTGAAAGATGCCGAATCTATGGCGGAGCGGCTCGCAAAAGAAGTGTTCCCGGACACGCCGCTTGCTCTTATTCATTCAAAAATCGCGGAAGATAAAAAACGGCAGATAATGGAATCGTTTCGCGCCGGCGGGATAAAAATTCTTGTCGCGACAAGTGTTGTTGAAGTAGGCGTAGACGTACCTAACGCGACGTGTATGGTGATAGAACACGCGGAACGCTTCGGCCTTTCCGCCCTGCACCAACTGCGGGGCCGGGTAGGCCGCGGCAGCTTTCAATCTTTTTGTTTTTTGGTTTATTCCGACGAGCTTACAGAGGACGGCAAACAGCGCCTTAAAGTGATGCTGGAAAACCGGGACGGCTTTGTAATCGCCGAAGAAGACCTTAGACTGCGCGGGCCGGGGCAGATAGTTGGAACTGAACAGTCCGGGTATCTGAAACTCGGCATCGCGGACCCGGTTCGTGACGCCGCCTGCCTGTCCCGCGCCCGGACGGACGCTTTCGCGATTCTGGCATCTGATCCGGCGCTGAATCTTAGCGAAAACGCGGTAATAGCCTCGGTACTGAAGCGCGCCCCGCCATTTTCCGACGCGGGTTTATAATCAGCTTAATCAATGCGAGGTGGGACAAGGG
>JAISCO010000260.1 GCA_031265535.1 Spirochaetaceae bacterium
TTCTTTCGCCATATCAAAATTTTTTCCCTGTGTCATATTTCCCTCCCAGAGTTTGTAGTTCGTATTATGAGAATTATATCATACGTTAAATAAATAAGCAAATTGTGGGTCAAGTGTAGGTTTTAAGGCTGGGGGAGGGGTAGGGGAGGGGGCTTATCTTGCCAACTCCAGAACCTGTTTGATATAAGCCGCCTGTTTTAAGTCTTGCCGGTATTCGTCTTCAAAATCACCGCTGTCCAGACATTCGGCAATATGCAGCAGCATATTATGAAAATGATTATCGGCGGGCATTTCCAAGTCTTCAGTTCCCGCGGCGGTTTCAAGAAATATATGCGGTTTGAAGCCGGGTGGAGCGGTAAATGCCCGCGTCGCGCTTATTTTTCCAGCGTTGCCCCAGATTTCATAGTTACATTGATAAAAATTATCAAATCCAAACGCCAGTTCCGCGACGACCCCTTCGGGGCAGTCCAAATATATGCCGCCTGAAATATCAACACCGCTGTTTTTAGGATACAGAGTGGCGGCTTTCATAGTAAAATTATAATCCGGCAGCATGAACTGCATGGCTTTTAGCGGGTATGCTCCCGCGTCAAACAAAGCGCCGCCGCCCAAATCCTTTGAGTATCGGATATTATCATTCGGCAGCGGCGGAAACCCGAACGAACTGCGAAAGATGCGAATCTCGCCGATTCTATTTTCGGCAAGAGCCTTGTGCACCCATGCATGCTGCGAATGAAACCTAAATTGAAAATTTTCAGCAAGCAGCAATTTTTGTTTACGCGCATAAGAAATTATTTCTTCGATATGCGGATATTCCGTTACCAGCGATTTTTCGCAAAGAACATGCTTGCCGCTCTTTAGCGCCTTCATAATCCATGTATAATGCATAGAATTCGGCAGCGGTATGTACACTAAATCTATATTTTTGTCATTTATTATTTCATCATAAGTTCCCCATGCGGCGCCCTGATACTGCTTTGCTATACTTTCCGCCTTTGATGTATCGCGGCTCGCAACAGCGGCAAGATTAAAACGCGGTGAATTAAAAAACTCAGGGATTAGAGAACGCACCGCTATGTGGGCGCAGCCCAGCACAGCGGCGTTGTATAATTTTTTCATTTTTTTCCTAAATCCTCCTAAATGCGCTAAATGTACGGCAGCGCGGCAAGAAGACTGCGCGCCTGCGCGTTTACAAAATTATTAAAACGTAAAAATGCGTATATCTGATTTAGCGTCATCCATACATAATGTTCCGGTATTTCAACAGGAAAATATTCATCCGCCATTATCATCATGTACCGGTTTTGATCATGATAAAACCTTCCGCCTTCTTCCGACTGAATTGTATCATGCAGTACACATTCCGGTTTTACGCCGGCGGCATAGTCAAAAAATGGAACATAACCGTTTGCTTTTCCGTCCTTTCCGATAAGACATTGAACAGACGGCGACAATTCCACTATATCGTAATTTCCACATTCAAGTTTTGCCTGCATCAAAAAATGTAAAATGCCGTTTATCTCTTTTAATATCAATACGCAAAAATAAGTTTGTACAGGGCTGATTACCGGCTGACTCCAAGAGCTTACTTCACGGTTTTCGATAGAAACATTTATGCCCAAAACCTTAAAATATTTATTGTCTGTATGAACGATTTCTCCGTCTTGTAAATGCCATTTCCGCATTTTGTTCAACGGGTACGGACGGACAATAAGATCGTACCGGGATTTTATGTTTGTGAGCCATGATAAAATATATTCCATTGTATGCAGACTATGATTCGCTGCCGCCGACAGCAGCAGAGCTTTTCCAAAATCAGAGAGCGGTCTTGTATCGTCAAACGGGGACATAGCGCCGCCGATATTTAACAGCGAAAAAACAGAACGCGCCGGACTGTTTACTTTGTTATTCATCCGCATAAGCGCCTTTAATTGACCGGCCGTCATCCAGCAAAAATCTTCACACGCTTCAATATCGCCGTCAGCCATTATGATTATATTTCTGTTGCGTTTACGCAAAAAGCGTGATCCATGTTCGGATTGCAACTGGTCAACTAGTATTTGACGCGGGGCGGCGTTTTCGAATTTATCAAGGTAGAGCGGCTTTCTGCCGTGGTGCATTTGGCGGAAGTTGCTTTTGGTCGCCTGCAATGTCGGAGAAATTTGAGCATAGTTTATGTTGCCCGGCTCAATTTTCATCTGCATCAGAAAATGCAGGATGCCGTTAAATTCTTTTACGATTAAACCCAAATAACCGATTTCCGGCTGCTTAATTATAGGTTGAGTCCAGCGCCGGATTTCGCCGTAATCGGTATTTACTTCTATGCCTTCTACCGAAAAGAATTTCCCGCTGGAATGTATCAAAGAGCCGTTTTCGTCTATGTTCCAGCCGTCCAGTTCTGAAAGCGGAACTTGTCTTACATCAACCGCGACCTCTTTGTTTCGCTGTTCTATTAGTTGTATTATTGTTTCGAGTGAGTTTTTTGCGCCGTCGTGCAACGCGCACAGAGAATGTACCAGCATACGCAATCTTACAAAAAAATACCCCTTTATGTAAGCCCGCCCGCCAGCCCGCCAGCGGGGTTACATGCCAGACTGTGTCAAAAGTCCAGACAAACCATCGGCGATAGAGTATACTGAAGAGAGAGGAGAAGACGGGCATGGAATTCATAAACGGGGAAAGCCGGCGGGCTGCTTTGGGTATGCTAGCGCGGAGCGCATTTAAACCCGCTGGCGGGTTGACAAAATAGAGCGGCAATGAGTATAGTTAAATACATGGTTAACGACACGATAATTCCGGGGTTTGATTCCGATAGAGATGACAGCCTTAGAATAGACCTTAAGAAAATCGCCGGCGTTGATGGGGGCTTATCTTTGAGTTTAACGGGTTATATTGACACATATAATTCCAACAGCTTTCAAAAACGTGTTCAAAAAGCAATAGAACACGGCTATAAACGCCTAATTTTTAATTGCGGCGGTTTGAATTATGTCTCGTCAACCGGTATAGGTTCATTTACCGCTTTTTTGAAATCACTAAAGGGGATTGGCGGTGATATTGTTTTGTTAGATGTTCAGCCTAAGGTGTACGAAGTTTTTCAATTACTTGGGTTTTCTCAATTTTTTAACATCAGGGATAATCAGGACGATGCGGAAAATTATTTCAGGGGCAGCAATCAGGTTGAAACTAATATGGCTTTTCCGCATAATTTTAACTGTCCTATTTGCTCAAAGCGTTTGAAGGCTGTTAAGGCGGGGCGTTTTCGTTGTTCGGAATGTAAAACCATTCTTGCGGTCGACGAAACAGGTAATGTTTTTCTGGGGTAATTGTGGGTATTTTTTCACGTTTAAGAACAGTAATCGCCGCAAATGTTAATGCTTTAATCAATAAGGCTGAAAAGCCTGAAAAAATGCTTAATCAGATTCTTATCGACATGAGTGAGCAGCTCATAGAGTCGAAGAAAGCTGTAGCTATGGCTATCGCTGATGAAAAAAAACTAGAACGTGAGACCAATAGTCAAAAAGCACAGTCTGACGAGTGGCAGAGGAAGGCCGCGCTCGCCGTTCAAGCAGGTCAGGATGATCTTGCTAAAGAAGCGTTGCTGCGTAAGCAGGAGTATGACAACTATTACGCAGATTACAGCAAGCAGTGGGAAGCGCAAAAGGCATCGGTTGAACGGCTAAAAAATTCGCTTCGTGAATTGCAGGCAAAGATTGAAGAAGCTCAACGTAAAAAGAATTTGCTGATAGCGCGCGCAAAACGCGCCGAAGCCGAGCAAAAGATTCAAGATACAATGAGCGGCATGGACGGAAATAAAGATTCGTTTGATACGTTTAACCGTATGTCGCAAAAAGTTGATGAACTTGAAGCTCGCGCGGAAGCGAGTAAAGAACTTTCCGGCTTTAATGCCGATACTGATTTAGAAAAAAAGTTTGCCGAACTTGAAAAGACAGACACAAACGCGGATAAATTGTTGGCTGATTTTAAAGCGAACATGAACGCGTTGCCTGATAATTCAAATTCTTCCTCAAATTAAGCGGCTTTTTGATATAATAAACGGGCCTTTAGCTCAGTTGGTTAGAGCTGCGGACTCATAATCCGTAGGTCCCTGGTTCAAGTCCAGGAAGGCCCATAAGGTAAATCCTTACAGTATAAGGATTTATGTAATAGCCACCGGAAAAACCGGCGCTATGCTTCTTAACACTATGCAAAAAACTATGACAAACGGTCTGACAAGTTTTGTCTGTGGGTTTTGCGGAAGGAGAGGGCTATGCGCTACACTTGACCCACAACTCGGGGCATGATTACACTGTGCCGTAAAGGAAGATTTACCATGAAGTCAAATAAGTAAAAGAAGGAAGGAAAAAAGGGGAGAAGCGCCAAATTTCCCGGAAAGAATGGCTAAAACGGCTCAAGTTTTGAGCAGTTTGAATGAAAACTTCTTCGACTTTTTCGACTTTGCGGTTAAACAATTCTGTGGGTCAAGAATAG
>JAISCO010000429.1 GCA_031265535.1 Spirochaetaceae bacterium
CGATGAACAACGCATCGCCGTGGCGCTCGTGGAAAACATTCAGCGGGCAGACCTTAACCCAATCGAAGAAGCCGCCGCGTACAAGCACCTCATGGAAACGGCAAAACTTTCACAGGATCAGGCGGCTATGCGTGTAGGCAAGAACCGCTCAACTTTAGCGAACGCGATGCGGCTTTTGAAACTGCCGCCGGTAATGCAGGACGCCTTAAAAACCGGCAGTATAAGCGCCGGTCATGCCCGTGCGATTCTGTCCCTTGATTCGGAGGGCGCGCAAGAAAAATTATTTTCCGAGATACTAAAAGAGGGGCTGTCTGTACGCGAAGCGGAAAAATGGGCGGCGTCTTTAGACACAGGCCCCGCGCCGGCATCCGCCCCCGCTTCCAAACTGTTAAAAAAAGATGACGCGGAACTTAACGATATAAAACAAAAATTTATAGAAGCGCTTGGCACTAAAGTTTCAATCGACGGCTCTATCAGCAAGGGCCATGTCCGCATCGAATACTTTAACGAAGAAGATTTGAAAAGAATCTATGACATAATTGTAGGATGAAACCGCTAAATAGACTCGTTCAAAAGACTCTTTCAAAACCTGAGCTTTTGAAATTGAGCTTTCCGAATAATTTGAGTTAGAGCGATGTTCATGCCGGAAATAACTTACAGCCCCGCGGCGCTTTATATCCACATACCGTTTTGCTCAAAAAAATGCGATTACTGTGATTTTTATTCGATCCCGGTAAACGCCGCGACAGACGGGCAGCTTCTTGACAGTTTTATTGAAATTCTACGAAAAGATATTGACAGGCAGTTCAAGCCGGTTGACACGGCTAAAATAAACAGCGTTTATATAGGCGGCGGCACGCCTTCACTGCTTGGCCCGCGGCGCATGAAAGAACTGCTTGATTTTTTAATGCCGGCTTTGAGCGTCGGACAAAACAGCGCGCGTAAAATTGACGAATTTACTGTCGAGGTTAATCCCGAATCGCTGGACAAAGATTTTTTGCGCGTCTGTGCGGAAGGCGGGGTAACACGGATAAGCTGCGGCATACAAACATTCAACGCGCCGTCCCGCCGCCTGGCGGGACGGGCCGGCGGCTCGGCTCGGCTTGGCAAGGCGCTCGCGTTACTCGGCGAGATCTACGGCGGCGCTTTTTCCGCGGATATTATTTCCGGCCTGCCGTTTCAGGACGAGGCGGCGCTGCGCCGCGACATGGAAACACTGCTGTCTTACAAACCGGCCCATGTATCGCTGTACGATTTAACACTTGAAGAAAACACGCCGCTGTATCAGAATATTATTTCATCAAGGGTAACGCTGCCGCCGCTCGAAACGGCTGAGCGCCTGTGGATTTTTGGGCGTGATTTTTTAACGGCAAACGGCTATCCGCAGTACGAAGTTTCAAACTTTGCGCAGGAGGGCAAACGCTCGGTCCATAACATCGCGTACTGGCGCATGAGCGGCTGGCTTGGCGCGGGACCGTCCGCTTCCGGCACGCTAATCACAGACGGCGGCGCCTCAGGCAAAACTTTCGGATTAAGACGCACGGTAAACGCCGATGTCCGGCCTTATGTTTCAGGGGCGGAACCGGAAGTCTTTAGCGAAACACTTGACCGGAACGCCTTAATCAAGGAAAGTTTTTTAATGGGCTTTCGTTACATCAAGGGGCCGGACGCGGCGCTGTTCAAAAAAAGATTCGGCTGCGGGATAGAAGACCTTATACCGGAAACACTGCGCGTATGGCGGAATGCCGGAAAAATGCAAAGCGGTACGCTCAACGGCGCGCTCAATATAGCGTTAAACACGGACGGCTTGTTGATATTAAACCGCTTTTTAACGGATTGTTTTATTGAACTGGAGAAGCTCGCTTAAGTTGAAAAAGGCGCTTGAAGCAGAAGGCTCAATTTCAAAACAATGGCTTTCAAAACAATGAAAAAATTATTTTCTGACGTTAGACAATTAATTGGTTTCCAGAAGACAAGCATGGTCGATTATCCGGGCAGGCTTGCCTCTGTCATTTTCTTTCCGTTTTGCAATATGCGCTGCCCCTGGTGTCATAACGGCGCCCTGATTTTGAACAGGCAGGGCGGCGGAACGCTGATCCCGCTTGTCGAGGCGCTTTACCATGCGGTAAAGCGCCGTTCGGTGCTGGGCGGCATTGTGCTTAGCGGGGGTGAGGCGACGCTATATTCGCGCTTGCCGGAACTTATCTCCCGCGTCAAAGATTTGGGATTGCTCGTAAAACTTGACACCAACGGTACACGTCCCGATGTTTTGGAAAAACTTATTTCATCGCGGGAAACGCGCCCCGATTATATCGCTATGGATTTGAAAGTCGCGCCCCGCCGGTACGCGGAACTTATGGCGGAATCTAAGGCGGAATTTAAATCGGAATCGCGGTCTGCCGGCATGGAAACGCTTGAATTTATGGAGGCGGAAACTGCCCATCTAATTGAGCGCAGCGCGGCGATTATCAGGACTTCCGGCATTGAGCATGAATTCCGCAGCTTGAACCTTCCCGAATCGTATTTAACAGAGGAGGACAAGGATGCGATGCGCCCGCTTGCGGACGGCAGTTTGTGGAGTTTCCGGCCTTTAATACGCGATAATTGTCTTGACCCGTCATGGAACGAGTAATCAAGTAAAATCAAGTAATAAGTAAAATCAAGTAATAAGTAAAAAGTAAGAAGGAACAGGTAATCGCATAGAGTTTTGTGGAGCAAAACTCCCAAGCTCAACGAAGTTGAGCCCAACGCTTACAAGATACCGCGCCATTTGACGGCCGCAAATTTGCGCCTTTGCGGGCGGGGGGGCTCATAGACCGACGCGGCTCATTGCAAGGGCCATCATTTTTGTAAAATCCCGCGCGCCCTGTCTGCGGAAAGAACCAAAGTTTTCATCGGTAAACGTACAGTTTACACAGTACGCTATATTGCGCACGCCGTTTTTAACAAGCAGCGCGGCGTTGGCGGCCTGCATATCAATATACCATTTTGTCCCATCGCGGGTCTCTTTTTTTTGAACAACAGAACCAAGCGGAAATGCGCCGGCATTCAGTAGAAATGCCGACGCGTCTTTTTCTTTGCCGCCAAATTCTTTTTGATATAACAAGGCGCGTTCTTCATCAACATTATAACAGCATGAGCGTATGCATGGGCCTAAAACAGCCGCGATATTTTCCGGTTTTGATTGATAAATTTTGCCCATCAATTTTACCGCGTTTTCCGCTATGCCGGTACCTTTCCAGCCTGAATGAAGAACAGAAAAAGCGCCGCTTAATGTGTCAAACAGAAAAACGGGCAGACAATCGGCAACGGTCACAAAAAGGCCAATGTCAGGACTATTTGCGATAAGCCCGTCGGCATTGTTTATTAAACAATCGTTATTTTTTGTAACAGGCACTACATTGCGTGTATGCCGCTGAACACAGTGAAAAATTTTTTTATCCGCCGCGCCAAGTCCAACAATAAATTTTTCACATACCGCGTCAAAACGCATATCGCCCGCCGCCCTAAGGCTTACGATACAAGAAATATCGTCAAGCGGTCTGCCTTCATGCATAAACGAAAAAGAGGCGTACTGTCTGCCGTCACCCTCGATTTCAAATGGATATAAATTACAATTACCTGTACTGTTCATCTGATATACGATCATAATAGACTGTCTGTACTATAACGCAAAGTTTTGATTTTGCGCGGTTTCAGCCTATCTCCCTTAGTTCATCAAGCTTTTTAAGCAAAGAAATTATTTGCCCCAATTTTTCTATTGCCTTTTCCAAACCTTCTTTGAAACTTGAACCCTTTCCGCTAATTTTTTGGAAATTTGTCAGTGAATCATAAGAATTGTCTTTGGAAGGGTCTATAATTCCCCCTAAAATGCTCTTTAACGATACAAGCGCTCTTTGCGCGTCCGAAACGGTAGTATCAGCCGTATTGTTAATTTCTTCCAAAATAGCAGCCGTTTTTCTGCGGCGAACCGTAACTGACTGTATATCCACAGCAATTTGCTTCCAGCGCTTGCCTAAATCCCCGCTCGGCATTAAGCGGTTCAGAAAACCTTTAATGGTGTCATCCAGTTTAATCAAAATATTATACGCTTCGGTAAATTCCCCTTTATTTTCTTTTTTTATAAAATCCCCGTCAATTAAAATAGGTCTAATAAATACATTTATAGCCGGCATAAAAATTGTTTTGTGAAACGTAAGCAGATAATATAGGCTTTGAATGTTATTAACAGGAAGTTCAGGGACATCATCGGTGTTATTTAATTTTTCAAAAGGTTCAACAGCAGCATCATCAAATAAAATGGTGTAAAGTTCTTGAATCTTAAAACGGAGGCGTTCTTTAATATATTCAGTAAATTGGTGCGTTACATTTTCAACCCAGCTATTGCGGAACAGGACAAACCAGTCTTCCCCGCCTGTCAATTCAGCCGGCATATAGCTTGTATTACGTGTAACACAGCGCAAAATATTGGTAATAGGTACTCGGTGATTGAATGTGCGAAGCATATCAATCGCTTTTTCCGCGCGTGAAGTAAATTTTTGCAGTTCTTTTTCCATGTCATAATCCGGATCATCTTCACGCTCTGAAATTAAAAACATGAACATTGTGCTTAACAGTGTGGGGGAAGGTGTTTTTTTTATTGAAAATAAAATGTCATTAAGATTCATAAGCTGCCCCTTAACCTGAGCGGCGGGGCAAACAAGCTCCGTATCTGTCGAGGTTTGGTTAAACGAAATAATGAATCTATCAAAAAGATATGAAGCTAAATGTTTCAGGCAGACAAGTGTATGGGCATTTTTGTACATAGTATTACGGTTGGATTCGCTTATATTGTTAATTTCGCTTTCAACATAACTAACCGCCATCTGCCGCAGTTTTTTATCTGAAAATCCCGGATTATTCGCGGCAAAATTTACCGGAGTTGTTTTTTCTGAAAGTGTCGCGTGAAGTTCCTGCATCTCAAAAGATCCCAGAAAAACAAAAAAACCGCCCATGTTACGGCTTATACTCGAATCAAAGATACCATAAAAAAAACGCGCCGCGTCCTTTAGTTTTTTTAACTCGGTTTGGAAATTCTGACGCAGCGAGCATTTATGCCAATAAAATATTCCGGGATATGTCAAATCAATATTACGCCCAATATCCGCGATTTTAGAATTGATAAAAACATCCAGCGAATTTTTTCCGGTAAAAAATCCTACAATGCTGAACCAAAGGCGCTTGTACCAAGGAAGGCAGGCATACATAATTTCAGGGCTTTCTGCCGGACCGTTTTCATCATCCCCAGAGATTAGCAGCAAATCAGACGTGTCGGTCGATGTGTTTATTCTTTCAAGAAGTTTGAGTCGTTCATCGTACGATAAGCCTGATGAAAGTTTTTCAAACGCGCTACTATCACTCATTAGCATAAGCATAGCTTTATCATGCCTAATTATCAAGGTTTCACCCCCACCAGTGGGTTTACATGCGCTACGCGCCGACATCCCGGGAGCAGGCTCTACTCCGCGCCTTCGATAAGGCAACGGCGATTGGCATACGCGCCTGCCAGCGGGTTTCACATACGCTCCGCGTTAGCGTATTCCCGCCGCTCGTTGGCGGCGGAGAGGCGTTCAGGGTTGATAGCGGCGTACCTTTTACTTTTTACTTCTTACTTAGCATGGCGGCGGAGATGCGTTCAGGGTCGATAGCGGCGTTCAAGAATTTCAATTCGATAATTTGCGTTAATTCGCGTAATCAGCGGACTTTTTTCATATTCAGGAGGGGCGGAGACGCGTTCAAGCTGATAGCCGCTTTCAGGTTTTTGTTCTTACTTCGTACCTATTCAGCCGGAATATTTGAAACCGTAACAAAATCGGGCAATTTATCTTGAAATATAAGATTCACAGCTTCACTGGCTGTCATTCTCTGTTTAAGACAGGTGTATATATAACTGCGTATCCGGCAGTATATCTTCGCTCCTTCCCAGCTCCTGAAACATCCGGATATCTTTTGCCGCGCTTCTCCCTGTCCGTTATGTACCGGAAGTAGAACGCCCACCTTTCGGAAGCGCTCATTTCATTTACGGGCTTCTCAAGCAGATAACCCAGCTTCGTAAGCTCCACAGTGATGATGCGCGTCCGCCCGCCAAGCGGCACCTTTCTTAGCTCATCGTAATACTCGAAGGTATGCAAAAAACCGGCGTCCTCGAAAAAGCGCCCCTTCACCAAAAACGCTATCTGGTAAGCGTCATTAAGGTCGTTGTATGTCTTTTTGCCGCCGCGTATATCCTGACCAGTGAACAGTTTGCCCGCGTGGAACTCTAGCCGTACGGGTTCGAAATTATCCGGGTTTACCGACATCTCCACATTCATCAGTTTGCCGTTGCCGGATATACAGTTGATGTCAAAACGTATCTGCCTGTCGCGGATGTTTTCTATGGGCGGCTCGTTTGCGTTGATGGCGGTTACGGTTACTTCGCAACATATAACCGCCGACAGCAGTTTTGACAGCGCGCCCTTGGATTCAGGGATGTTTTTTGTGAACACCGCCTTGAACACATTGTCCATGCAGATGTCTATCACATCATCGGTTTCATTGATTTTTATCATGCCGTTTCCTAAAGAAAAGCATATAAAAATAAAAAGGAAAAAGGAAGAGGGAGGAATTAGCAATTAACAATTAGCAATGAGGAATTAACAATTAACAAGGAGCAATGAATGAGGAATGACAGTGACGGGAGGGGACAATGCGCAGGGAAAACGGAAGCGGGAACAGGCTGTAGACGCGAACGCCGCTCCGCCGCCCACGAGCGGCGGCAAGACGCTAACGCGGAGCGTATATAGACCCGCTGGCGGGCGAACCAAAAGCCCCTCCGCCCCCAGCGAGGGGCGGCAAATAATGAACCGGAGGTATGAGAAACCGGCTGGCCGGTATATCTGGATGCTTGTATTTTTGTGCCCATAATTGTACAATTTTGTATAAT
>JAISCO010000106.1 GCA_031265535.1 Spirochaetaceae bacterium
AGCAGGTTTTTTTCTTCCTCGCCCGCTACGGGAAAATCAACGATAAAGTGGGCAAAGGCATAGCGGATATTCTCTTCCGTAATACCGTGCTTAAAGGCGGATTGGCTGAACTCAATGCCGGCATCCATATCCAAATTATACTTTGTGTTTAAACCGGAGGCAAGGTATCACTCCAAAAAGATAACAGATGGGGCTGTCCCTCGTGGTTGCGGGGGACGGGCCTTTTTTTTGTAGCAATGGAACAAAGGGGCCGCATATTGCGCCATAAATGGCGACGCGGATTGCCGCTTAGCAAAATAAGAGAAACCAGCGTAATCAGTGAACGCGAAAATGGACCGCTTGACAAGTTGTTTTTACAGGACTATCCTACTTGCACAACAAGGAGTATAGCAATGAACAAAGTTACGCTTTCCCATAAACATCAAGTTACTATTCCAAAAGAAGCTAGAGAAAAAATCGGCTTGAAAGCTGGCGCTTCTTTTGAAGTAATTATTTTTTCCAACAGAATTGAATTGATTCCAATCAAACCGATAAAAAATCTAAGAGGCATACTTAAAGGGATAGATACCAATATTATACGGGATGAGGACAGAACATGAATATAATCGATTCCTCTTTTTGGCTGGAATATTTTGCAGGTACCGATTCCGGAAATATTGTATCCGCAATAATTGAAATTACTAACGATATATTAATTCCCGCAATTACTTTATACGAGGTGTTTAAGAAATTATTACTGGAAACAACAGAAGATGACGCATTGTTTTGTATCGCTCATATGAAACAAGGCAAGATAGTTAATCTTAATGATGAATTATCTTTATTAGCATCAAAGCTGAGTATAGAATTCAAATTGCCTATGGCAGACAGTATTATTTACGCAACAAATTTAAAGTATAATTGTGTTTTGTGGACACAAGACCGGCATTTTTCGGGCCTTGATTTTGTTCGTTATTTTGAAAAAATAATTCCGCAATAGTTGTGCAATTGCCGCTTTGCGGCAATTGCTGCCAGTGTTTTGCTGCGGAAAACTCCTCGAATAGCCGGTAGATTACGCGCCGCCCGTTGTACCAGCTTTTTCAGTGGTCCGCAGATTGCGCCATAAATGGCGACGCAGATTTTGAATTGATATCTTTTTTGGAAGAAGCACGATATTCACCGCTCACCGCTAACTGCTAATTGCTCATTTTTCCTTTTTACCTTTTCCTTTTTCCCTCTTTGCGGGTGACGTCCGTGTTGCGCTGATTTTGCCCCTATTCCCGGTTCAATATCTCCACCATGGCCCGCCGGTTTTTGTAGATAATGCGGTAGCGCCCTTTCATGTCCGCCGCAACGGCATCGCCGCCGGGTATTTTTCTCATCATTTTTAATACTGCAATGATACGCTCATAATAGCTGCGCCCGGTATTTTTCTCGGCATAATCGTCAAGGACCTCCCGAAAAAGGGCAAGGGTCCTTTCGGGAAAGGCGCCGGCAAAGAAAGTGTGGTACTTTTCCATTTTTTCCAGGGAAAGCTTTTCCTCTATATAGTCCAACAGCCGCTCCGCCTTTCCCTCGGCGGCCAAAAGATTCGCCGCGGAATCATGCCAAGAATTTTGCTTGGCTTCGTAATGCCGGAACAGCTTTTCAAACTCCTCTTCCCATTCACCGGCGCCAAATGCCAATTTATATATTTCGTAATACTGCTTGTTAAAATTGTCCTTAATGAATGAAAAGGAAATACTTCTTATGGTAGGAATATCATTTTCCTTTTGGGCGATTTGCAGAAGGTATTCATCCCAGTCATCGGGACGGCGCCTATTCTGATTCGTGTCAATATAATCATGGATCAGTTTTTTGGCCTCGGCATATTTTTTTTGTTCTATCCTCTTTTCCACCACCATACTGCGGAATGTTTTTATCTGTATGTTGTCTTCAACATAGCTCCACGCCTTTTCGGGATTGTCGAGCTTCTTATAAAATTCAATGATCCTGTCAAGAATTTTTTTCGCCTTGTACGAGCTTTTGTCCTGAACCTGGTCGAGCAGCTTCTGCTGTAGATCTATAAAGGCTTCGGGATTAACCGCTTCAGCCAGGGTCGCAAGTAAATCATAAAAGTGATCCGCCATCTCTAAACCGGCGTATTTTTCCTTTGCCGCCTCGGTCATGCAGTAGTCGTATAGAGCCTTAATGTCCGTATTGGGATCGGCGGCGGCCTCTTCCAGAATTTTAAATGGACGGGACTGATACGTTTCGTCTATCAAATCAATCAAATCGTCATCACCAACGGTTTCATTCAGCCAGTCGGCATATTCTTCAATCCACGCCTGGGCAATCAGCGCCGCCTCGCGGTTTTTTTTCTCTTCAAGGAACTGTCTGGCTTTTTCATTCCATTCGTCCAAAACATCAATATAATTTACATCTTCACCGTCGTAGAAAGCATCTTCATCAAGCTCCGTGTTTTCCAGCCCCTTCCGAATAATCGAAACATATTTGTTGCCGCTTCCGTCTTCGATTTTCTCAGCGAACTCAAGAAAAACGGCGTTGGTCAAATCCGGGTTGTTCCTCGCTATTCTGACCATAAAGTTATACAGCTCTTTATGGGTAAGTTTCCCTAGCAGCTTTTCAACACTCAGCCTAGTGGCTTCTCCGTCATTCCGGTTTTCGGCGCTTTTTGCTATCCGTTCCGCAATGGCGCTCTCAACCATGGCGATATGCTTACAGGGATGATATGAACTTGGGCAGGTACAGGAAAAACTGTTCCCGCCTTTTCCACCGGTGTTTATTTTTATGGTATACACCCCATAGTTACCCTGATATTTCGCCTGCCAGTGATTGGGAGACGTTTCCCGTAAATCAATAATATTGCTCATAGACATACCTTCCGTGATCTAATGTTTCCTGTTTGCTATGGTAGCGCGACCGGAAGGGATATGTCCAGAGAATCATTTCAACTTTGCAAGTTTCGCGGTTCCTTTGCAGTTTCTCGATAGAATGGTGTGGATCAGGGAAATATGGAAAGGTTGATGGGGCAGATGGCCGCAGAGAGTCTCCCGGCTACTATCCGTCCGCCTCAATAGTAAAGCCCAGATCCCGATAGCCTTTCACGCGCCGGTTAAACATCCGCTGTAGGACCGGGACATTTTCGTCCACATAGTCGTATATCCGTATCTCGGTTTTCCCCCGT
>JAISCO010000141.1 GCA_031265535.1 Spirochaetaceae bacterium
ATCGACTATGCGCTGAAGCGCATGGTTTTGGAACAAGCTCTTGGAAAAATCGGTCTAAAGCCCGCTTTTTCCACAAAATTCAAAGAAGCTGTTCCAAAACTGAAGTTTTGGAACAGCCTCAATTCTTGGAATATAAAATTCTGTATCAGGTTTACTGATTACTACTCCTGAATGCTCGGCATCACCATCTTCTGCATAATAAATTATTATATCACCAGGAAGAACTTTACGAGGTTCTATTTCCATATATTCATCTTTATCCAGTATATTTTTTACTTCATTTGAATCATCAATATTTGTTCTTCGTGAGGCAAAAACTAAACCGTGACAGTTATATTGGTCTGTATTTTCCGATCTCATAACAATATTAGGGAATTTACGGGGAAATCCAATGAATCTTGATATTTGTTGTGGATTTTTTCCGTTAATTCCTATACGATTGTTAATATGGCTATTATCTTTAGCAGCTAAATCAAGTTGCTTAGGATTTTCTAATAACTTCACAATAAACCCCTTTAATAAAATTACAAAAAAATATACATCTTATTAAGATGTATAACTAAATTAAATTTTTGTCAATTGCATCCTCTCCCACACCACGGAAAAAGTAAAAAGGAAAAGGTAAAAAGGAAAAATTGAGAAGGGAGAATTGAGAATGAGGAATTAGCAATTAACAATGAGCAATGAGCAATGAAGAGTGAGGAATGAGGAGCGACAGAAATTAGCAATTAGCAATGAAGACAGGGATGAAGGCCGCTATCGAACCAAAAGATTCTCCGCCCAACGAGGCGCAAACAAGTTTGCGGCTCAACTGCGTTGAGCTTGGGAAGAAAGCGCGATGAATCGCGGCAGAGCAAAACTCTATGCTAAGGACGGCTCGATCGGGTAAGGAAATTTATAATACCGTCTGGTTTAATACCAAATTTTTGTAGGCGCCGCAAACAAGTTTGCGGCGGGGTATTAGACCAGACTTTGCTAATAAATAAGGCAATGGAGGGCGTTACAATTCTTTTTGCATTCTGTTATCATTAATTCTGTGAATAAAATAACGCGCGCAGTTTCGAAAGCGCAGACGAAAACGATAGTGTTTTTTGAACCTCGCTGCAAGGGGATTACGCACATTGATACCGCAGCTTCAATTATTGATATGTTCTCCAAAATTTTCCCAGGATACAGGTTCTTGTTTTACACGGAAAAGACGCATGGTGATTTTGTTAAACAACATTTTCGCGTAAAATTTGAACAAATAAACATCAAGCTTCCAAAAAGCCCGGAAAACCGTTTAGAATGGCTTAGGGAAATATTATGGGACTTTAATATGATGCAAAAAATCAAGAAGAAAAAACCTGAATATATTGTTTGTATGGGGTATACATGGGAGATTGTGCTTTTTGCAAAGCTTTTTCAAAGAAAGCAAAAAATTGTGTTCTTTTTTCACTCCATGGAAAAAGAAATAGTCCGGCGCGTACCTGTCTATAAACCGTTCTGGTGGCTCTGGCGTTCGCTGGAATGGGAAATTAACACCCATGTTCAGATTGTTTTTGGAGAAAGCATCCGCCGTGAAATTGCCAAAATACGGCCCAAACTTAAATTTAAATCAATTGATTTACCCCGTTTGCCTTGTTATGACGATACAACTCCCATAAATACAGCTGTCTCTTTGCCCGCAAAATTCGCCGTTATAAGCAGCGCGGACGTTGGGCGGGATATTCATATGATTTTTGCTCTGGAAAAAATACTCGGAAAAATGCCGGAAAATTTTGAACTGCATTCCAGAGCGGTGCTTGATTGCGAAGGCAAAGTCGGAGGCGTAAAAATTCCAGACGGGAGCAAAATAAAATTTTGGACAAACTCTGGATTGTTATTGCCTAAAGAATGGGACGCCTATATCGACATGATGGATTTTTGCGTATTTTTTTATCCCCCGAATTCCTATCTGTTTACCGCAAGCGGCTCTCTGCTTGAGGCTTTAGCCCATTTAAAGCCGGTAATCGCCCTGCACAATCCATACTTTGATTATGTGTTCAGCAAGATGGGTGATATTGGTTATTTGTGTGATACCATTGATGAAATGGCCGCGGTCATCAAAAAAGCCGCGGTAAATACGGGGGGGGGGGGGGTAAGTATAATACCCAGCGGCAGAATATTATGAAAGGGTTAGAGTTGTTTTCCACAAAATATCTGGCTGATAGTATGCGGTCTATGTTATCAGAATTACCATCTCACCCTAAATGAGCCCACCAACCGCAAGAAGGAAATTATTTAACTGTGGGGTCATTAAATCTCACCGCGAATGAAAGTATACTAAAATCAGTTTAAGGACGGGCGTGGTAAAAAGCGTGAGTGTATTTTGGAATAAAAGGATAAGAGGGCTTGCCCCATACATACCCGGTGAGCAGCCGCGGGATGCGGGTATTGTAAAGCTTAATACGAATGAAAACCCGTATCCGCCTTCGCCTAAAGTTGTGGAAGCGTTGAAAGCGGCTGACTGGGAGAGGCTTAGGCTTTACCCCGACCCCGCTTGTACGGCTTTTCGGGAGGCTGTCGCACAACAGCGCCATGTTGACGCGGCGCAGGTTTTTGCCGGCAATGGCAGTGACGAAGTATTGGCTTTTGCGTTCGGAGCGTTCTTTGCGGGCCGCTCTGACTCATGCGGGGCGCTGTTTTTTCCTGACATTACTTACAGTTTTTATCCGGTTTACGCTAATCTGTGGGACATTCCATTCAAGGAAATACCCCTGCGCGGCGATTTTTCGATAAACACGGACGATTACCGCGGGGCGGAAAACGGCGTCATCTTTCCTAATCCAAACGCGCCTACGGGTATTGCAATTCCCGTGCGGGAGATTACGGGGCTTGCGAAACTGTGCGCGGCAAGAAACAAAGTTTTGATAGTTGATGAGGCGTATCAAGCCTTTGGTGCTGAGTCTGGGGTCCCGTTTATCAACGAAAGTCCCGGTCTGCTTACCGTGCATACTTTGTCAAAATCGGCGTCTCTGGCGGGGCTTAGGGTAGGTTTTGCGATAGGGCAGTGTCATTTAATCGAGGCGCTTGAGCGGATTCGCGATTCGTTTAATTCGTACACGGTGGACGCGCTTGCTCAAATTGCCGCCGCCGCCGCTGTTTCAGACGGCGAATACTATGATAAAATAAACAAAAAAGTGATAAAAACGCGGATTCGCGTGGAGGCGGAGCTTGCCGCGTTGGATTTTAGCTGTCTGCCTTCAAGCGCGAACTTTATTTTTACAAAACCGCCGCCGTATATCGGCGCGCCGCGATTGTCGGCCTTGCTGCGCGAGAAAGGCGTCCTTGTGCGCTACTTTGACAAACCGCGTGTCAGGGAATATATTCGTGTCAGCATAGGCCGCGACTGCGATATGGACAGGTTTTTGGAAGTATGCGCCTATGCCGTCAATCCTCGATAACGCGCCAAACTTTTACGGTATTTGTAACATCGTAACGCAGCCAGGCTTTGGCAAGCCAAAGCGCCGCGATGGCGGCGTAAAGCGTGGCAACAGCCGCCGGCGTTTTTTTTTTTTTTGGGGGGGGGGGGGGGTGCCGGTTTAACCCAAGGCTGGCGCAAAAAAATATCGCCCTCACAGCTGGAAAAAAGGGCAATGCCCACGAGGTGGG
>JAISCO010000155.1 GCA_031265535.1 Spirochaetaceae bacterium
GCGCCCGGGGTCTTCCATTTCTGGATGTTCCCCCTCAGGGATTGCCAACCTGTCCCGGCTCCCAAAACCCGTCGGTTTCAGGATACCCTTTTTCTCTTTAATCATAAACTCTTGCACGGAAGACCCACCGGCTTGTACGGAAGCACATCCGGCAAGCCAAAGGCGCTGCCGCGCTTGCCGGATGTGCTCCAGATATACGTTAAAAATAATGATTTTTTTTTTTTTTGGGGGGGGGGGGGGCTAAAATACTGCAAACTGCTTATTTTATGCGCCCTCCCCTTCCGTATCTTACACGCTTTTCTTTCCGTGCTTAACGGCAGCCTTACAAATTTTGCATATTTTTACTTTTATTCCACCTACATCCTGTTCATAAAGAATCTTAACATTATCTCTCTTACAAACAGGGCATAAACCTCGCCCATTATGACATAATTCACGAATCCCTTTTCCCCTATGCGCTTTTGACATTTTTCACTCCCCTTTTTTTCTTTGCGCCGGCTTCAGTCGAATTCTTATCATCCTTCAGCTTATAATCAATCAATTCTAATATTACAATTTCAGCCGCGTCGCCATAACGTTTTCCCAATTTAATAATTCTGGTATAACCGCCATTCCGTCCTTTCATACGCGGGGCAATATTGGTAAACAATTTTGCTGTAATCTCCTCACTATAAAGCCGCCCCGAAACAATACGCCGGTTATGAACAGAATCAACCTTTGCGCGGGTAATTAACTTTTCAGCGAAACGCCTTACCTCAAGCGCCTTAGCCTTTGTTGTTTTTATACGTTCCTTATTAAACAAAGAGGTCATCATATTACGCACCATAGCTTTACGATGCGCCGCCATCCTTTCAAGAGGATTAAAGCCCCGTTTATGCTTCATTGCTGCTATCCTTTTTTACGCCTATTTTTAACGCTCTTTTTAATTCACTATTACTTGTTATACCAAGCGTCAAACCCCATTCCTGGAGTTTCTCTTTTATTTCCTGCAATGATTTTTTACCGAAATTACGTGTTTGATTTATATCATCTTCCGTTTTTCGTACCAATTCACCTATAGTTTTTATGTTAGCGACTTTCAGACAATTCGATGAACGAATCGATAATTCAAGTTCTTCAACGGGGGTGCTCATCAATTGCCTAATACGTTCGTCGCCTTCATCTAATTCCTCGTCATCACCAAACGATGTTTCATCAAAATTAACAAACAACGCAAAATGCTCTTTCGCTATCTTGGCCGCCTCAATCAAAGCGCTATCAGGCTCAATTGTCCCATCAGTCCATAATTCAAGAATGAGCTTATCATAATCACTGCGCTGCCCTATCCTAGTGGGTTCAACAGTATATTTTACCTTTTTTACAGGAGAAAAAACTGAATCCATAGGTATAGTACCAATAACTTCAATATGCTGCGCATTCTGTTCGGACGGAATATAACCACGGCCTAACTCAATCTGTAATTCCATCTCAATACGAGCGCCTTCCATAAGGGTCATAATATGAAGCCCCGGGTTAAGAACTTCAGTTTTACCAGTCTTAGCAAACTGCTCGCTCTTAATTATATTCTTCCCCGACAATTCAAACATAATAGTATCTTGTTCAATATCCGCCGGCAGCTTAAAACATATCTGTTTAATTTTATTCAGTACCTCAAGAGTATCCTCAACAACATTCGGGATCAGCTCAAACTCACTTGATATATTATGCGGCGTTCCCTCAGCATTGTATGAAACAATTCTAGCTGCCGTAACCGCATAACCCTGAATTGATGATAAAAGCACCCTGCGTAACGCATTACCTATCGTAGTACCAAAACCCGGCTCAAACGGAGAAGCTATAAATTTTCCATAATCTTTT
Organism: Spirochaetaceae bacterium; assembly: GCA_031265535.1. Taxonomy (GTDB): domain Bacteria; phylum Spirochaetota; class Spirochaetia; order Treponematales; family Breznakiellaceae; genus JAIRMY01. The sequence continues at coordinate 1,858 of JAISCO010000155.1, forward strand.
CTTAACTCACTAGTTTCAAAAGTTCTACCTTTCGGTTTCTTGAAACCTTTAAGCAGATTTCTATGGGCCATGAAGACTCCTTACTTCGAATAATATTCAACGATCATCTGTTCTTTGATGTCCGAAAGATCCGATATATCACTTCTTCTTGGAAAAGCTAACAATTTTCCTTTAAGAGCGTCAGGGTCCAGCTGCAACCACGGCATCACCCCTGATTTTCCATACTCTTTCAAAGCATCTTTAATAAGCGCAAGATTCTTGCTTGCCACTTTAATTTCAATAGAATCTCCCATCTTAATAAGATACGAAGGAATGTTTACACATTTTCCATTCACTAAAACATGACTATGCAAAACAATTTGACGCGCCTCTTTTCTGCTTGACGCAAAACGTAAACGGTAAACAACATTATCCAAGCGCCGTTCCAAAAGTAAAAAAAGATTTTCACCGGTAATGCCGGGCATACGCTGCGCACGCTCAAAAAACAGGCTAAACTGTTTTTCCAACATTCCATAAATCCTTTTAAGTTTCTGCTTCTCGCGCAGTTGTATAGCATAATCTGAACGTTTAGCCATTCTCCCCTTAGGATCTTTTCCAGGGGCCGCGCGTTTTTTGCTTATGGCACATTTATCACTTTTGCACCGATCGCCCTTAAGCATCAATTTCTTTTGTTCTGTCCGGCACATCCTGCAAACCGGACCGGTATATCTTGCCATTATTTCCCTCGTTTAGATACGTCTTGTCTTACGCGGTCTGCACCCATTGTGCGGGATTGGCGTTACATCGTTAATAGACTTAACTTTTATCCCAAGCGCGCCAAGCTGACGAATAGCGGATTCTCTGCCCATGCCGGGACCTTTCACATACACATGAACTTCCCGTAAACCCGATTGAATAGCCTTTTGAGCAGCCGTTTCTGTAACAGTCTGCGCCGCAAACGGCGTTGACTTTTTCGCGCCCCTAAAACCAAGCCCGCCAGAACTCGCCCATGAAATAGCGTTTCCCATCAAATCGGTGATGGTTACAATCGTATTATTAAAAGTCGCTTGTATATAAACATTACCTTCATATACCGACTTCTTCTCTTTTCTCTTTTTTACGTTAGCAGCCACACTGTCCTCCGCTCATCCTTCCTCCTGATATATTCAATGTTACAAAATCTGAAAATTAAATTGTCTATTTCTTCTTACCGGCAACGGTTTTCTTTTTACCTTTGCGAGTACGCGCGTTAGTACGTGTCCTCTGACCACGAAGCGGCAGACCTTTTCTGTGCCGCAGTCCTCTATAACAGCCGATATCCATAAGCCGTTTGATATTCAACGCCACCTCTGTCCGGAGTCGTCCTTCTACTTTGTAATCATTTTCAATTAAGCGGCGCAGCTCATTCAACTCTTCCGCGGAAAGATCGTTTATGAAACGTTTAGCGTCTATCTTAGCTTTCTCACAAATTTGCGCCGCGCTTGATCTTCCTATACCAAAAATATAGGTCAAAGCGATATCAACATGTTTGTTAGGTAAATCAACGCCTGCAATACGAGCCATTATTTTCCCCCTACCCCTGCTTCTGCTTATGCTTAGGATTTTGACAAATAATACGGATTATACCGTGCCGTTTTATCACTTTGCATTTATCGCAGATGGGCTTTACACTTGTCCGAACTTTCATTTTATCCCCCTATAGATTCCTTCCACGCAAACGTCCATGTTTAGTTAAACCTTCGTGGTGATGCATCTTCAACATAGCCTCAATTTGGCTCATAGTATCTAAGTCAACTCCTACCAATATCAAAAGCGAGGTGCCGCCCATCAAATATGATATAGACGACGGAAAATTGAATAATACCTGAATGATAGTCGGTATTACAGCAATCAGAGCAAGATACAAAGAACCGGGAAGAACTATCCGGTTTAATATCTTTGTAAGATACTCCTCAATTTTTTCCGTTCGTATACCCGGGATAGAACCTCCATTCTCGCGTATATTCTTTGCGATCTCAATAGGATTCAATGTAACCTGTGTATAAAAATAAGCAAAAAACACTATAAATAAAACATATAATACATTATACAAAACACCGCGCGGCGTCAAAGCGCGTGAAACCGCCGCAAGCCATGGAACATTGCCGCCAACCGTCGAAGCTATTTGCAACGGGAAAGTCAAAATCGAAGACGCAAAAATTACCGGTATAACTCCCGATGGATTTATTTTAAATGGAATATAGGTATTCTGAGCGCCATACATCTTTCTGCCAACAACGCGCTTCGCGTAATGGACAGTAATCTTCCGCTGTCCTTGCTGTTCAAACACAACAAGCGCGATGACGGCGACAAACATAATGCAGACAACAAGCACAAACACCAGGTTAAGATCGCCGCTTGCGACATGCCCAACCAATTCCCAGACAGCGTCCGGCAGGCGCGCGACAATACCGGCGAATATCAACAGCGATATACCGTTTCCTATCCCCCGCTTAGTAATCTGTTCCCCCATCCACATAAGCAACAAGGTCCCTGTTGTAACCGAAAGCATCGCAAGCAATGTGAATGGCAAAAGATTCATAGTAAGGAGATTCTCAACACTCCGTGATATAATTTGAGCATACTGAGTAACCGCGTACGATTGGATTAAACAAACCACAACCGTCCCATAACGCTGATAAGTTTGTATTTTTTTTCTGCCGCCCTCTTCTTGTGATAATTTTTTCAGCCGCGGAAACACGATCAATAACAATTGCATGATAATCGACATTGAGATGTACGGCATTATTCCCAGCATAAATACCGAAAAATTTGAAAAAGCTCCACCCGCGAAGAAGTCAAGATAGTCTACAATGGCGTTCCCTGAATTTTGCTGCGATAAAAAATATGCGTTCAATTCACGGACATTGACACCGGGTACCGGAATCACCGCGCCAAGACGGAACACAATGAGCATCACAACTGTAAAAAATATACGTTCACGAAGTTCTTTTATTCTGAAAATACCAACTAAAGGGTTAGCCATCAAATTTCCTTATTTCACTTTACCTGAATCGGGCTCGCTTTTTATAGTGCCGCCGGCCTTAATAATTTTTTCTCTCGCGGAGGCGGAAACCGCCTCAATCTCACAATTTATCTTTTTAGTAAAATTTCCATCACCCAAAATCTTTACCGGTACCTTAGATTTAACAAGTCCCGCGGTTTTTAATGTGCTAACACTCACCAACGCGCCGTCCTCAAAACGTTTTTCAATATCATCAAGATTTACCACCTGATAAACCTTTTTGAACGGATAATTCGAAAACCCACGATGAGCAAGACGGCGGTACAAAGGCATCTGCCCGCCTTCAAAACCAAGATATGTCTTACCGCCCGAACGCGACTGCTGGCCCTTGTTACCTTTACCTGCCGTTGTACCCCGCCCCGATCCCTGACCGCGTCCGACTATCCTTTTCCGTTTATTCGCGCCGCGCGGCGCGTGTAGATTGAAATCTTGCATCAGTTTATCTTCTCCACTTTGACAAGATGAGAAACCGTCTTAACCATTCCCATGATCGCGCCGTTTACTTCCTGCTCAACCACAGAATTTATTTTCCGCAAACCCAAAGAACGAATGGTCGCCCGCTGATTGGGAAGCGCGCCTATCGTACTGCGCACAAGACGAATTCGTATCTTGCCGTTTGAAACATCCGCCATTCATCTACCCCCACATTTCCTTAAGCGGCTTGCCTCTATTTTTTGCGATAAGCCGCGCATCCATCATCTGTTTAATACATTCAAAGGTAGCCTTAACTACATTGTACTGACTCGAAGCGCCAATAGACTTTGAAAGCACATCAGTAACACCCCCGGCTTCCATAATGGCGCGTACAGGACCACCCGCAATAATACCCGTCCCGGAACAGGCCGGCTTCAAAAGCACTACAGAAGACTTAAAAGTTCCCTGAATTTCATGAGGTATAGTACCATGCTTAATTGGTAATTTTATCATACTACGCTTCGCTTTATCCATACTCTTGCGAATCGCCTCTGAAACATCATTGGCTTTGCCGAAACCATAACCGACATTACCCTTGCGATCGCCGACAACGGTCAACGCTGAAAAAGAGAAACGCCGTCCGCCTTTCACAACCTTAGCGGTTCTATTCAGCTTAACAAGCTTTTCTATAAACTCTTTGTCTCTATCCTGCGAGTTTCTATCACGATCTCTATCTCTTGAATGTTCCATTCCGCCCCCAACAAATCCTTTCAAACCAAGCTTCCAGTTTCAACATTTTATTTTTAAGCCGAAACCTAAAACAGAATCCCGGCTTTTCGCGCACCGTCCGCCATTGCCTTAACAACGCCGTGATATAAATAGCCGTTTCTGTCAAAAACAACCGTCTTTACATTTTTTTCTAAAAGACGCTTCCCGAGAAGCTCACCCAACTGAGCGCCGCCTGCCACGGTAGCTTTTATATCTTTCAACTCCTTTTCCAAAGTCGAAGCAGAAACAAGCGTTTGCCCCTTTGTATCATCAATTACCTGTATAGACAGATTTTTATTGCTTCGTGTTACCGTCATACGCGGCCTTTCCTGTGTACCGCTAAGATTTTTCCGTATGTATATCTTACGGCTTAAACGTTTTCTGTCTTTTTCCAACATCTTACGAAACATAACTGTTAACCCTTATTTAACGCCGGATTTACCGACTTTCCGCCTGATATGCTCATTTTCATACCGTATACCCTTACCTTTATACGGCTCAGGCGCGCGAAGTTTCCGTATCTGAGACGCAAACTCGCCTACCTGCTGTTTATCAATCCCGCTTATTTCAAGCCTGCCGTTCGCTTCCACTTTTAGCGCAATACCTTCCGGTATTCCTACATACAACTCGTTTGAAAAACCAAGGTTCATAATCAACAGTTTACCCTGCACTTCCGCACGGTAACCAACTCCGTTAATTATCAACACTCTCGTAAACCCGGACGATACACCAATAACCATATTGTTAAGCAGATTACGGTATAAACCATGAAAAGATTTTGTTTGCTTTTCATCATTTATCCTGCCGACCAAAATCTCACCGTCTTTATTTTCAAAATTCACGACTGTGTGATAAACTTGGGTCAACTTACCCTTTGGACCTTCTACAGTAATTGTATTGTTGTTAAATGAAACCTTAACGCCTGCCGGAACTTTAACCGGTATCTTTCCAATACGTGACATATAACCCTACCAAACCATACAGATTACTTCACCGCCAACCTTCTTTTCAGCGGCTTTTTTACCGGTGGTAACTCCGCTTGACGTAGAAACTATCAGTGTACCAAACCCGTTAAACACCCTGGGCATAGTCTTATACCCCGTATAGACACGACGGCCCGGTGTAGATATCTTTTTTATACCGTGAATAACCGGATCCGTCTCATCATCATATTTCAAAAACACGCGGATAACATTCATGCCGCTTTGTGTTACTTTCTTAAAATTACGTATATATCCTTCGGTCTTAAGTATCTTAACTATTTCAAGTTTAAGCCTAGATGTCGTGATGTCAACTTTCTCATGCTTAGCCATTCCGGCATTACGGAGTTTGGTCAACATATCAGCCACTGGATCAGAAATACTCATCCGCTCCTCCTACCAACTTGATTTTGTAACGCCGGGTATAAGCCCTTCGCTTGCTAATTTTCGAAAACAAAGGCGGCACATTTCAAACTTGCCCAAATATCCCCTTGCCCTTCCGCAAATCCTGCATCGGTTGACCTTACGGGTTTTATATTTTGGCGTTCTAAGCGCCTTAATTATCATTGCTTTTCGTGCCATGTACGCTCCTTATATTTTATTTTCGAAACGGCATACCGAACTTTGCGAGGAAAGTTTTAGCTTCAGCGTCCGTTTTCGCGCTTGTAACTATAACTATGTTGAGCCCGGCAATACGTTCTATTTTGTCAAAATCAATCTCTGGAAAAATAATCTGTTCCGTTATACCAAGCGCATAATTCCCATGCCCGTCAAACGCATTCTGATTGATCCCACGAAAATCCTTTACACGCGGCAGAGCCGCATTAACCAGGCGATCCAAAAATTCGTACATCATCGCGCCGCGTAAAGTTACACACGCGCCAATCTCCTGCCCCGCGCGTATCTTAAAGTTTGCGATACTCTTGTGGGCCTTAGTCCTTACAGCCTTCTGACCTGTAATCAACGTAAGCTCATCTACAGCCGCCTCCAGCAGTTTCTTATTGGCGATCGCTTCGCCAACACCCATGCTTACAACAATTTTAATAAGACGCGGCGCCTGCATTGGTGAAGAATACTTGAACTCTTTAATAAGTTCCGGAGCAATAGTTTCTTTGTAAATCTTCTTCAAACGCGGCACATAACCTTTCGGCATGACATTTTCACCGGCAGCAATACCAGATTTTCCAGAAGGTGCCCCCCCCTTAGCCGCCCCTGTATTCTTCTTACCGGGGGCAGAAGTCCTTTTTTCGGCGGGTGTCTTGCCGGTTTTTTTTGCTTTTCCTTCGCTCATTATAAAGCCTCTCCGCATTTTCTACAAATTCGCTTTTTCGCCGTACCCTCAACTTCATAAGCTGCCCGTGTAGGGCCGCATTTTTTACAAACGATCATAACATTTGAGCTATGTAAAGCCGCTTCAATTTCAATTATACCGCCCTTATCATTCTGATTACGCCGTCTCTGCGTCTTTTTTACCAAGTTGAGGCCATCAATTACGACACGGTCTTTTTCACGCATAATACGCAAAATACGCCCGCGCTTACCCTTATCTTTTCCAGTAATCACTTCAACCATATCATCTTTTTTTATCTTAAACTTATGCGTTCCAGTTTGAACTGACATTCCACCGCTCCTTACAAGCCATTAACCCGGCAGTTTTGAAATTCACGATAAATATCCAATCCGAATATCTATCGAAAAAGCGCAAATACCGCAAATTTCACGTCTACGCCGACTATAAAACTTCCGGCGCGAGAGAAACTATCTTCATATAGTCTTTATCCCGCAGTTCACGCGCTACCGGCCCAAAAATACGTTTCCCTTTAGGATTTTTGTTCGCGTCAATTATCACACAGGCATTGTCATCAAATCGTATATATGTACCGTCCGGACGCCTGTACTCTTTATGTGTCCGAACAACAACCGCCTTCTCAACCGTGCCTTTTTTTATCGCGGAAGTCGGCAGGGTCTCTTTAATAGCCACAACAATAATATCGCCAATACTTGCGTACCGGCGTTTTGAACCGCCAAGCACCTTTATACATTGCACCAGCCGCGCGCCGGAGTTATCAGCGACATTGAGAAATGTTTCGACCTGAATCATTTTTAACGTTCTCCTTACTTTGCCTGCTCAATAACTTCGACCAGCTTCCAGCACTTATCCTTACTGATCGGACGGCATTCCCTAACCCGAACCTTATCGCCGGTACGAGCCGTATTATATTCATCATGCGCTTTAATCCGCTTTACTTTCCGCACATACTTTTTATAAAGCGGATGCAGAGCCATCGTTTCTACTGAAACAACTATCGTCTTATCCATACCAACGACTTTTCCATTGTCATTAATACGCTTCGTATTCTTTACTAAACCAACAAATTCTTTTTTACCGCTTGTAACTATTTTTGCTTGATCCGACACTTTTCTATTCCTTATGTCAAGCCGTCCGCTTCCGGCAACTTACTTGCCGCCGCCTCGTGCCGACTAATTAACGTATTAAGCCGCGCAATCTGCCTGCGCATAGTTCGTTTTTGCAATGGATTTTCAACATGCCCCATTACCAACTGAAAACGAAGCTCTAAATACTTCCTGTTAAACTCATCCCGTTTAGCTTTAAGCTCAGGAAAAGTTAAATTTTTAAACGAATTCTTCATGCTTTAATTACCTCGCGACGTAGACTCGTATAAACCCGCGCCGTTTTACTCATTTTCATTTATCACCCACCCAGTTCAAAATCACTTCGGGCAACAAATTTTGTTTTAATCGGAAGTTTTGCGCCGGCAAGCTTCATGGCCGCTGAAGCAAGCTCCTTATCAATACCTCCAAGCTCAAACATAACGGTACCGGGTTTGACAACCGCTACCCAATACTCAGGAGCGCCCTTACCTTTACCCATACGGGTATCGGCAGGTTTTTTTGTATACGGCTTATCGGGGAAAATTCGTATCCACAATTTTCCTCCACGCTTAATGCGCCTGTTCATTGCTACACGAGCCGCTTCTATTTGACGGTTTGTAAGCCAAATCCGTTCCAGCGCAACTAGCGCATATTCCCCAAATACCACAGTATTACACCTTGTGGCGTTACCCGGCATATTTCCACGCTGAACCTTGCGGTATCTAACACGTTTCGGACTTAACATCGTATACCCCTATTCCTCGTTCCTAACAGGCGCCCGTTCACGGCGTTTACGAACAATGGCTCCCGCATCCTCTTTTTGCTCCTTGCCATATTTCATGCCGTTATAAACCCACACTTTTACACCTATAGCGCCAAAAGTAGTATGCGCTTCAGCAAAACCATACTCAATATCCGCCCTAAGCGTATGCAGTGGGATACGCCCTTCTTTCGCTTCTTCTGTGCGGGACATTTCCGCTCCACCAAGACGCCCCGAAAGTCTTACCTTAACACCTTGCGCGTTGCCTTTTTTGATTGCGTTACTGATTGCCTGTTTCATCGTTCTACGAAATGAACCGCGGGCAAGAAGTTGACGGGCAACATTCTGCGCTATGATCTGAGCGTTATTATCCGCGTTCCGGACTTCCTTTATTTTGAGTTGAATTTTCTTACTGACCAGTTTTTGAAGCTCAAGTCCAATCTTTTCGATATTGGCGCCTTTAACGCCGATAATAACACCCGGACGCGCCGTATGAATCACTATCGTTACGCGCTGCGGATGGCGTATTATTTCCAGTTCCGCTATGTCGGCGCCCTTTGTTTCCGGCATTTTAACAATATAAGAGCGGAGTTTAATATCTTCATGCAAGGTGTCCGCGTATGCTTTAGGATCAACATACCAGCGAGACGACCATGTACGATTAATGCCGATACGCAGTCCGATTGGATTTACTTTCTGTCCCACATTATACTCCTGCCCTTAGGCTACATCCACAACAACAGTTATATGACAAAGCCGTTTTAACAGCATATCCGCCCTACCCCGCGCTCTGCACCAAAGCCGTTTCATACGCGGACCGTCATCAATCATTATCGCCTTAACATACAACATATCTTCTTCAATATGCTTGTCAACATTCAACGCATTAGCGCCCGCCGACTTGAGCGTTTTCCGTATCAATTTTGCGCCTTTCTGCGGCATATTTTCCAAAATTGAAAGCGCCTCGGTATACGTCTTACGCCTTATAAGATTTGCCACCGGACGTATTTTATACGGTGAACAAATTAAAAATTTTGATATTGCCTTATACCCGTTTGCCATCCTAATACCCTATTACTTCGAAGCCTTTTTATCGGATCCCGCATGTCCACGGAATAATCGTGTAGGCGAAAATTCGCCCAGTTTGTGCCCGACAAGATTCTCGGTTATGTACACAGGCACCCATGTTTTTCCATTATACACCGAGATTGTTATGCCAACCATTTCGGGAATGATGGTAGAACAACGCGAGTACGTCTTAATCATGCGCCGTTCTGTCGACTTGCTCATCTCCAAAATCTTTTTGTACAAGCTCTTTTCAATGAAAGGGCCTTTTTTTATCGATCGCGACACCTTTACCCCTTACCGCATCCTATTTTCTCTTCCTGCGGCTTACAATGAAGCGCGAAGAAGCTTTGTGCTTATCTCTTGTTTTATAACCCTTAGTCGGCTGGCCCCAAGGGGTTACCGGATGTATACCTTTATTTTTACCTTCACCGCCGCCGTGCGGGTGATCAACGGGGTTCATTACCATACCGCGAACCGTCGGTCTTACGCCAAGCCAACGTTTACGCCCGGCTTTACCGTAACGAATATTCATGTGATCCTCGTTACCGACAACACCTATAACAGCAAAACACTTTTTAAACACCATACGCATCTCGCCGGAAGGGAGTTTTATTGTTACGTAATCTCCATCTTTAGCGGCAAGCAGCGCGGAAGTCCCAGCAGAACGCGCAAGCTGCGCTCCCTTACCGAAAGTCAGTTCTATGTTATGGACAGTAAAACCAAGAGGTATATTTTCCAGTGGGAGAGCATTCCCCGGCTCTATGGGAGCGGTGGGGCCATTGAGTATTTTACTTCCTACCTTAAGACCCTTAGGCGCTATAATATAACGCTTTTCACCATCCGCATAAACAACCAAAGCTATATTCGCGCTACGGTTAGGATCATATTCAATCGTGGCAACCTTGCCCGGAATATTTATCTTATCCCGCTTAAAATCAATATAACGATAACGCCTTTTGTGTCCGCCGCCCTTATGCCATACGCTAATTCTTCCATTGGAATCACGCCCCGCGTGTTCCGCGCGCCCTTGCGTGAGGGATTTTTCTGGTTTTTTAGCGGTTATATCGGAAAAGTCAAGGCTTTGCCATTGCCGCATACCGGGTGTAATAGGTTTATATGTCTTAATGCCCATCCTTAGACTCCCTCAAATAAAGCGATCTTTTCGTCTTTTGCCAGAGTTACTACGGCTTTCTTCCACATAGACGTGTATCCCTTTTTATAACGCTGACGCTTTGGTTTACCTGCCACAATTGCCGTTGTGCAGGCAATTGGGTGCACATTAAACAATTTACGTACCGCTTCTTTAATCAACGGTTTATTTGCCCGCATATCAACTCTAAAAACATAACGGCCTTTTTCACGCAAAATGTTTGTTTTTTCCGAAAGCACCGGACATATCAAAATTTGTTCGTAAGTCATGCCTGCGCCTCTCCTACCGTACTTCGCCTGCTTTGGTGAATCGCGTAAAATTCACTTATTTCATTGACTGCCGTCTCCATTATAAAGACACGCCGGCCATAAAACAAATCATGAACCCGTAAACGGCTAGACGAAAGAAAACTAAGCCAGGGGATATTTCTACCGGCACGCTTTAGCAAGCTAATTCGCTCCCTATCTTTCTCATTATCATTCAAAACAATAACCGTGCGTTCCCTTGAACCAAAATTATTAAGTATCTCAAATAAATTCTTTGTCTTTCCGTTTTCAACATCAAAATCTTCAATGACTTTTAACGTATCCGTATGCGCTTTAAGGCTTAACGCGGTTTTTATCGCGAGCCGCTTTTCCATTTTTGGCATTTTATAAGAAAAATCACGCGGTTTAGGCCCAAAAACTGTGCCCCCGCCAACCAAAAGCGGAGATTTTTTATCACCGCGCCGCGCCCGCCCCGTACCTTTCTGCTTATACGGCTTTGCGTTTGAGCCATGCACCTCGCCGCGATCTTTAGTACACGCCGTACCGACACGCTTGTTAGCAAGCTCATTATTTATCGCATACCAAAGAACATCTTCATTTATATCAAGACCAAAAACAGCGTCATCAAGTTCTATCTTGCGCAATTCCTGTCCAGCCGTTGAATATACCGCCGTTTCCATTATGCCCTCTGCTTCTTTACCGCCGCGCGAACCACAACAAGCCCTTTATTAACGCCCGGAACAGCGCCGCGTATCAAGATCAGTTGTTTTTCAACATCAATTTTTATCACCCTGATATTCAGGGTGGTAACCTGTTCACGCCCCATTCTACCGGGAAGTTTTACATTTTTGAAAGTTTTATGCGGGTAAGTCGATTGTCCCGTTGAACCCGGCTCACGGTGAAACTTAGAGCCGTGCGTCTTGCGTCCGCCGCCAAACCCGTAACGTTTAACAACGCCCTGAAAGCCTTTACCCTTGGAAATGCCTTGAACGTCAACATAGCGGCACCCTTCCAAAATTTCCACGCCTAAGGAATCGCCAACCTCGCACTCCTTACTAAAATCGCGAAATTCTTTAATGTGCTTTTTGGGGGCAATACCTTCATCGAACTGCCCCGCGTATGGTTTAGTGACCCTGTTTTCCTTGGCATCATCAACTCCAAGCAATACGGCATTATAACCATTCTCTTTTTCGTTCTTTTGATCTATGACAATATTTGGATCAATCCGCAATACCGTTACCGGAATGAGATTGCCCTCTTCATTAAAAATCTGTGTCATGCCCACTTTTTTGGCTAAAAGCCCTAACATCGTATTCTCCTGCCTGGCGTTAAGCTGCCTTACAATCTTGTAAAGCCCCAAAACCAGCCTATTGTTTTATCTCTACATCCACACCAGCGGGAAGCTCAAGCTTCATTAAAGAATCCATAACGTCGGCCGTCGGTTCAATGATGTCAATAAGGCGTTTATGCGTACGCATCTCAAACTGCTCACGAGCCTTCTTATTTACATGGGGAGAACGAAGCACCGTAATTTTATTTATACGGGTAGGGAGCGGGATTGGCCCTGTTATTTTGGCCCCTGCTTTTACCACAGTCGTTACTATCGACTTAGCGCTTTGATCTATCAGTTCAACATCGAAACCACGCAACCTTACGCGAATCCGCTCCTTCGTCATCTTTCCTCCGGAAGGCAAAACGGCAAGTAAATGGTTTTACTTGCCGTCTCTGCTTGCTCCTACTCTAAAATCTCAACAACCTGTCCGGAAGCAACGGTTTTACCGCCCTCACGAATAGCAAAACGCAAGCCTTTCTCCATAGCTATAGGATGAATAAGCTCGCCCATAATTTCTGTGTTGTCACCGGGCATGACCATCTTCTCACCGGGCTTCGCTTCGCCGGGGAGTGTAACGGTTCC
>JAISCO010000161.1 GCA_031265535.1 Spirochaetaceae bacterium
CGGAAGACTGGATCGCCGCCTTTGTGATGAGTTCAATTCTCCTTAACCCGCAGTTGCTTTTTTACAGCGCCGCTCTGGGCGTTCCCGCGCTTGTTATCCGTTTTATGAGTTGTTTCTTATGCGGCGCGTTGGCGGGGCTTTGTGTCAGGCTTTTTTTCAGGAATAAGCCGTTTTTTACCTTCACCAAATTTGAAAACATGGCAAGCCGCGATACCGATCCGAATCCGGCGCTGCGGTTCCTTAAAAATTTCGGGAGAAACATCAAGGCAACGGGTTTGTATTTTCTTATGGGCATTGCTCTTTCCGCGCTTTTTCAACGCTATGTGCCGCCCAACGCTTTTGGGAAACTGTTTGGCGGTAACATCGGCTTTTTAAGCCGCGGTTTCGGCGTGTTAATGGCGGCGACTATCGGCGTTCCGCTGTATGTATGCGGCGGCGGCACAATCCCCTTGCTTCAAGCGTGGCTCTTGAGCGGAATGACTATGGGTTCCGCCGCCTCGTTTATGATAACCGGCCCGGCAACCAAAATCACCAATTTAGGGGCGCTAAAAATCGTGTTGGGCATAAAACATTTTGTGTTTTACTGGCTGTTTGTGATTGCCTTTGCGCTATTAAGCGGGCTGACGGTTTCGGCATTAATTCCGTAAGGACAACAGCACACCCGCAAGCCGCCGTGGCACTCTTATTTTATGATTCTGGGCATAGTACGTTTGGCGGTTTTACAATTTGTATCTATTGCCGTTGTCCCGGCCGCAACCGCCATTTCATAATACCATGCTTTGTAGTCTAAAAGTTCCAGATAGTCTTTTAATTCTTCCAATTGTTTCTCAACAAGTTTTTTCTGATTTTTTATACATTCAAAACGCTGCGCGATAGTTGAATCCCCCTCCATAGCCCATTCTATATACTGCCGTATCTGTTTGATGGGCATACCGGTGTTTTTAAGAGCGATTATAAGATCAAGCCACCCAAAATCAGAATCCTTGAAAACACGCGCTCCATTCTGGCTGCGGTCAACGAATGGCAGCAGACCCGCCTTATCGTAGTAATGCAGGGTATAAACCGTTACCCCCATTTTTTCAGCTACTTGGCTTACCGTATAGGTCATAATGTCCCCCATGACAAAAAATCGAAGATTTTCAAAAAAGTCTTTACCTAGAGTATACTCTATGCCCGATAGTATAGCAAGGTGAGTAAATGTAGCAATTCCGATTTCAAAACGAAAATCAGCGCCAACACGGATGGCCCACGCAAAGAGGTAAAAGGTAAAAGGTAAAAGGTAAAAGGTAAAAAGGAAAAATGAGCAATTAGCAATGGAAGAGGCGGCACAAGCGTAATTTGCGAAGCGTAACGAAGCAAATTGGAGCGGGAAGCACTGTTTTTACGGAGTAAAATGCGCCAAAAATCAAAAAAGTGCCGTTAAAACTATATCAAATCCAGGATTTTCCCGAAATCGGAATTGCTGATGCATAAGGAGTTTTTATGAAAAAGGCATGGTTTTTTAGTTTGTTTTTTGCGGCGGCCTTTGCGCTTTCCGCAGAGGAGCTTATCATTGATATGCGCTACAATGTGCTTCGTTCTGAACCTTCACGGGACTATCTTAACTGGACGTCTGGAAACAGGCGTATACAAGATTCCTATGACGCGGTAACAGGCGCAAGCGCGGCGCGTTCAACACGGGAGTTTGACTCGGTTTGGTATGATACGGCGGCAAGCCGCAGGTATACCCTGCCGCAGGGCATCCGTCATCTTCTGTTATTTCCGGTTGCTTCACGGCGGACTACGGATGATTTTCATCTTACCGTACAAGAGGAAGGGCAAAAATTACGCATCCGTTTTATTGTATACGGCACGGTTTATCAGATACAAACGGATGATAACAAAAAAATTGACCTTCGTACCGGCTGTTTTCTGGCGGAAAATATTACCGAAAGGTATGCCCCGGTTTCTCCGTTAAGGGCGCGGTATGTAAAACCGGGCGGCAATGCCAATGACATAAACGCGCTTGATTGGGATAAAATCAATCTTGTCCCCGATACCGCCGCGCCTAACGCAAGCCGTAAGTATACGGGGCTTTTAACAGCCGGCTATTCCGGCGGCGTGTTGACGATTAAAGGCGTTTTGACTGTGTTGTAAAAGAAATGAAAGGTATATAATACCCTTCATACTATAGGAGAAAAGAATGAAAACATTGTTTGATAAAACTCAATTAGGGCGAATGCCGCTGAAAAACCGCTTTTTCCGGGCCGCAGTCGGTGAAAAAACTCAAGACGGACAGGTAAACGAACATATTTTGAGCTTATACAAAGAGCTCGCCCAGGGCGGAACCGGGACTCTGATTACCGGTTTTACTTTGGTTGACGAGGCTGAAAAGAATTTCCCCATGATGGCGTTTTATGATGATTCATTCCATGCGGGCCACAAAGCCTTAACGGGTTTAGCGCATGAAAACGGCGCAAATATTATTTTGCAGTTGGTCTATGTTGGCTCGTATGTGATGGGCGAAACAACAGGCATGACTATTCTTGCGCCAAGCGCGGTAGAAAATTTAAACACAAAAGTATTGGCGCAGGAGATGACGGTCAAACAAATAAAAGACATACAAGAAAAATTCGGGGAAGCTGCTTTACGGGCAAAAAACGCCGGTTATGACGGGGTTGAAATACACGCGGCTCATGGGTTTTTGCTGAGCCAATTTATGACTCCCTACTACAACCGGCGAACAGATTTGTACGGCGGTTCCGCGGAAAACAGGGCAAGAATGCCGCTGGAAACATATAAGGCGATACGCGGATCGGTGGGAACCGATTTTCCGGTATTGATAAAAATAAATGTGTGCGACGGCCTTGGACTTGAAAATAATGGTTTTGAAAACGTGGGTTTTGAAAACGGGGTAGCATTTGAAGATGTATTGTATTTATGCGGGGAGTTAACAAAACTAAAAATTGACGCGATTGAAATCAGCGGCGCGTTTGGCAAGTTTCCCCAAGGCTCGACCTCGTATTTCAAAAAGGAAGCGGAACAAATAGCCGCAAAGAACGAGACAAAAATCATTATGACCGGCGGCAACAGGGATTTTGAAGAAATGACAAACATATTAAACAGCACCAAAATCGAATATTTTGGAATGGCGCGGCCTTTGATAACGGAGCCGGATTTGATTAATAAATTTAAAGAAAGCTTGTATAAGTAAAGACGTTGTAAATATATTATGGAAAAGGCGAGACTTAAAGACATATCTCTTGATGAAGAAGATGCTGCTTTGTTCAATTTAAAAGGAGATTTATTATTAAAGGCGAAGGCAATAAAATATTCAATTCTCCCAAAATTAAATATTTTGTTAGAGGAAACCTTGTCCCGGATAAGGAAAATATACGGAATAGAAGTTTTTAACAATGATTCTATAATACATTCCGCTCCAAATTTTAGAGAAAAAAGACAAAATTATTTGAAAGTTGATTATGCTTATGCTTTTTGGGGATTGGGGGCTTCAAGATTACCAATTTGGGAAGGATTTAAAAGAATAGACAATAAACCGGCAAAAATTATACCTTATATAATTGGGTATCAATTTGATGATTATGGCTTGTCGGTTGTTTTTGATCCTTTAAGGTACCCATCAAAGTATACACGGGAAGCAAACGAAATATTTTTAAACTTTTTGTTGGAAAATATTGAGTATGTACAAACGATACAATCACTGTCGGAAATGTCTCAAATTCTTTATGGTTTTAAAAATAAAAATATAATAAGGCCGTTTAAAGAAATAATAGAAGATTATAAAAGTGAATATATTTACGATATTAGATTTATCAGAACAATAAAATATCCTCTTAATTATAATGAGTTAAATTCAATGATAACGTCTTTTGTAATATTTTTTCCAATTTATTATGCATTGCTTGAGATTGCTAAAAATAAGCAATGTTCATTTAAAAGTATAGTGTCAAAATTAAGTTATGATCATTTATTTAATGACTATCCGTATGAACAAAATATTGCTTCATCAAATGTTACAGAAACTGTAAACATAAAGATTGATGAAACAAAATTTATAAAATCAGGAATTAGATGGCAGGTTTTTGAACGGGATGATTTTAAATGTGTCGCTTGCGGGAAATCATCCCACGACGGCGCAATTTTACATGTTGACCATATCATTCCCA
>JAISCO010000182.1 GCA_031265535.1 Spirochaetaceae bacterium
GGGTTTGATATACCGCGCCACGGCCAGTCGCCTTATCGTAAAACGCGCTCAATGTTTCGCGCACCTTTTCGGGCCGGGGTGGCAGCGAAAAAATGGGGGTGGGGCCCGCCGGGATGGGGGTCCCCCATTTTTTCGGCTGACAGGCCCCGCGCTTTTTACGTGCACCTTAACGGACAGTTCGTGTTAAAAGTAAAATTGCTGGCCCATCTGCAATGCGCCTTGAAACTTTCACACCGTTAGTATATAATACCATACTATTCGGGGGCTTCAAAATTTCACTTTTAAATAAGTTGCGGTACTATAACTTCACACAGGAAGAGGCTACAGACTGCTATGGTGAGCTTGTTGAGCATAATTTGAGGGGGCTTTTGATTGTCAGCGTCGCAAACGCCGTGCTGATGCTGGTGTTCTCCTTTTATCCAAAACCGTACGATAACAACCGTATATTTTATTATGTGATGAGCATGATAGAAATAACGCTGTTTTTCGCGTTGTTTTATACTTTTAAAAAAAAGGAACCCTACAATACCGCTGCCGTGTTTAATACCGGCTATATAATTTTTATATTATCTTCGGTTATTTTTTGTGTATTTGTCTACGCCATAGACCGCTCGCCCTTTGCCGTCCGGTTTTTGCTTGTATTTTTAAATTTCCAGATAATTTTTGTTATAGATATAATCATGGTCATCATTGGGAATATAATAGTCATCATAGTTTTTTTCCTTGTAAACAAATATTCAGTTTTACTTACAGGTGTCCATATACCGGATAACGGAATATTTGATATTTATAATATAGCGCTTTCTTCGATTATATGTATTACACTTAACTGGTATTCTTCGCGCGTTATTTTAAAGGGAATAATTACCTCCAATTCTTTAAAAAAAGAACGCAACCGTTTTCTTAACGACAGTATTCACGATCAGCTTACAGGCCTTAATAACAGACGCAGTTTTGAACAGTCGGTAGATTTTTACACTTCTGTATGCCGGCACGTTCATCAAACTGTATGTGTTGTTATGATGGACGTTGATTTTTTCAAAAACTATAATGATTTCTATGGTCACCAAAAAGGGGACGTTGTTTTACAGGCATTGGGCAAGGCGCTGAAAGAATTGGGGGAAGAAGATCGGGTATATGTGGCGCGTGTTGGAGGTGAGGAATTTATTGTATTATGGATAGAGAACCGCATGATTGAGGCTGAGCGCGTCGTGCTTAAACTTAGACAAAAAATTATTGATCTTAAAATACCGCATGAAAAATCGTGTGCAGCTCCGTATGTTACCGCAAGTTTTGGACTATATTTTATGCGTGGAGGAAGTCAGGACAGCGCGGAAGAGCTTTATAATTTCGCGGACTTAGCCCTGTACAAAGCAAAAGAATCCGGGCGTAATTGTATAATGCTGCTAGATTCTGCTACACATAGCTACTCCCCCGTACAATTACGCCCACACGACGATCTGGTAAGATGATGAAATTTAATTTTCAAGTCCGCTTTTTTGCGGCCGCTTTTTTATTTCTTTTTATAAACTGTATTCCGGCGGAACAAAAAGCTCAGCATAAGTTAGAGACAAAAACAATTGTTATTGCGAATCAAGCCGGCGCGGATATACCGCTTACAGTAGAGCTTGCGCGGACAAACGAAGAGCAGCGTATGGGCCTTATGTTCAGAAAAAAACTTGATGACGGCGAAGGAATGTTGTTTGTTTATAACCGGGATCAAATGCTTTCTTTTTGGATGAAAAACACGATAATTCCACTATCAATTGCTTTTATCAGCCATGACGGGCGTGTTATCGAAATTCAAGATATGCGGCCGCAAAGCCTGCAATCAATAAGATCGAGCCGCTCTGTGCGCTATGCTCTCGAAGTACCGCGGGGCTGGTTTGAACGCGCCGGCATTACCGGCGGGTGTGCCGCGCGTATGCTGCCGGACTGAGCCGCGTGAATAGAGTTGTTCGGAAACTTAAGTTTCCGAACAACTCTAATATTTGAAATCGCTTTCGCCTATGAATTCGCGCAATATGCTGTTACCGGGGACTACATAAGACGGCAGCATATTAAACTTATCAAGAAAATCTAAAAGCCGTTCCGCTTCGTTATATTCAGGGCGCCCCGGTTTAATTCCGCGCAGCAACGGTTCAACATAACATTTTAGAACAGGTATTTCATAATCAAGGGCTGAATTAAAAACCGCGTCGGCGCTGTTTTCAAACCGGAATATATACTTTTCGGCGCCGCGCTGCACACTCTCCCACATTGCCATAGTGCGTAACGCGCTCATTTTTCTGAATTGATTATCGCGTACAATGCGGCGCAGCAGACGGTTATCGCGTGTACTCACCCTGTTATGGTCGTCTATATTTATTTGCACCAGCACGGATACATATATTTTAAATTTATTTTCAGATTTAATTCGATGTGTAAGCGCGTCATTAAGCCCATGTATGCCTTCAATTACAAGCATTTCGCGGCGGTCATTCAGGCGTATAGTTCTGCCTTCTTTGCGTTCGGCGGTTTTAAAATCAAAAATAGGCAGTACAGTATCTTTACCGTCAAGAATGTCCAATAATTGTTTATTAAAATAATCAACATCCAAAGCCTCAAGACATTCTAAATCCGGATTTCCATTTTCATCCTTGGGCGCTTTATCCGGAGGCAGATAGTAGTCATCAAGGCTTATAGCTATCGGTTCTATACCAAGAACTTTTAATTGAATTGATAAACGTTTTGCCGTTGTTGTTTTACCGGAGCTTGAAGGGCCCGCGATAAGAATTAGTTTTATACTTTCACCGTGTTTATATATTTCATCCGCTATAAAAGCAAGCTGTTTTTCCTGAAACGCTTCATTTATCCGGATAAATTCGTCGATGGTTCTATCTATTATAATTTTATTGATATGAGCTGCCGCGGTAACGCCGGATATGCGCCCCCATTTTTTATAATCTTCACACGCGAAAAACATTTTTTGATTATCAGGAATTTTTTCCAAACCGCCTCCGCCAGCGTATGGAAAACGCAGCATAAAACCTTCGTAATAAAGTGAAACGTCAAATAATGATAATAAACCTGTGCGCGGAAGCAGCGGGGCATGATATAAATCAATAAAATCATTTATTTGATTTATTTTTATAGACGCTCCTCCGCGCTGGTTTATGAGTAACGCGGTGTCGTTTTGTTTGTTTGTTAAAAAATATTCAAGCGCTTCATGGTAATCTAAATTGCGTAAATATATTTGTATATCATTGTCGATTAAGCGCCGCATTTCCGCTTTGAGTTTGTCTATCTCGTCTTGAGAGGCTTTTGGACCTCTGGTAAATGTGTAATAGTAAGCGCTGCCCAAAGAAAGGTGGACATAGATGCCGCGGTCAGGGAGTGTTTTGTGTACGGCGGCGGAAATCAGAAAAGCTAAAGTACGGCGGTAAATATCCGCGTCTTCTCTGCCGCTAAAATCCAGCGTAGACGGTTTATTTTCGTTCATCAGATATTCCTAAGCGCTAATATAACTTAAATCAACCATTTTGAAAACCCCCATTTGCCATGGAGGCACATGCGCTCCGCGCTAACATACCGTGAGTGTCCTTTACTCTGTGCCTTCAGTCTGAAAAGGGCTATTAGCATACGCGGCTTTAGGCTATGTTTGGTTTGGTTTTTGGGCGCATCCGGCACGAGCGCCGGACCGGGCTTTGCGGGGCTGCGCGCTCTCGCGCTCCGGCCACGGCGCTATGCTCCGTGTCTAAACCCCTACAATCCCATTGCGCATGGCTCAATTGCAACAGGCTGCTAGCAGCCTGTTGCAATTGTGGGTTTTTGCGGCACTTTGTGCCTAAAAACCACGATTTATGGGCTGCTGTGAACCTTTGGTTCAATGGAGTTTGCAAGGTAAAAAAATCGCCTAATCGGCGATTTTTTGATATTTTTTGCGCGAAGCGCAACAAACTCCTAGGAGTAACAGATGCAGATACGTCATAAAGCGCCTTTTAGCCGGGGATATACCCCGCTTTCGGAACGGAGAACCCAAACGGCGGATATGCTGATGGATTTTGGAGTTATCAGACTGTTCCCCGGCGATGTCTATGAAAGCGATTCGCCGGTGGACGAGCGGGTTTTTCTCCTTTCCCATGGGAACGCCCGCATTTCGTGGAACGGGGAAGAGCGGGAAATATCGCGCCCTAACTTGTTTGATTATTCACCCTGGTGCCTTTCGGTCCCGGCCAAATGTCCGGTATCAATACGGGTGGGAAACGAGGGCGCTGAATTTTATTACTGCGCAACGGATAATCCCAAAGATATCACGGCGCGGCTTTTTAGCCCCGAAGAATGTAAAAGCGAACTCCGGGGAAAAGGAACCATGCGGGAAACTTCCACAAGAATTGTCAGAACCATTTTTGATGATTCCAACCGGCCGGAATCCAACCTTGTTATTGGGGAAGTTATCGGGGTGCCGGGAAAGTGGTCCAG
>JAISCO010000224.1 GCA_031265535.1 Spirochaetaceae bacterium
CAACGGTTCTATTTTCGCATCAACTATGATGTCGTTCTCTATGTCTACCAGCACTGACGCACGGGCTGTTGCCACACTATGTTCAGGCCCGGTCGCACCATAGTATTTCTTCAGTTCGGCATCCGGCGGCAGGGCTGCGTGGCTTCCGTCTATCGCCATCGGCAGATACCCGCGCCAGTCCTTCAATTCCTCGTTATAGCTTCCCCTCACAGTTGCACGGAATAACTCCAAGAAGGCTTCCCATTTAATCTTTTTCCGTGCCAGGCTGAACGCCTGTTGGGTCATATGTACCACTTCTTTTATCTTGGGAAAAAACCGTTCAAGGGCGTTTTGCGAGCTTTCCTTTACCATGCCGAGCATGAAGTAAATCAGCTCTATGAACGGCATTTTACGCTTCCGGCTGAAATCCTGTGTTTCTTTCTTCGAGCGGTTTTCATATTCCGCCGTTTCTACCAAGCCTTTGACCTCTTCAAAAACCGTTTTTTTTTCATGTTATCCCTCCTATATGTCTATATATCACTATCTTAGAGAGATGTCTAGGTACTCTCTCCCTTAACTTGTTGACAGTGAGCGGAAGAGGGGGTAGTGTAAGCCCGCGTTTATGCGGGCTGGAGCGAGGGGGAAACTTCCCCCTTTTTATATTTTTTTAATAGAGGCACTATACAATGACCCGGCACGCCGCCATCTAATGGGAACAGCGGTCTTTTTCCCTTTTCCCTTTTCCCTTTTACCTTTTCCTTGTTTTACCTTCATTGCTAACTTCATCCTTCTTCAACCGGTAGTGTATTAAACGCCTCTTGCTGATAAAATCAACTTTGAAGGCGCGGGTAGAAAGATGGCGTTGGTAAAAATGGCGCGAAAAAGCAGTTTTAACATGACGATTTTTCTCTTTATTGGGCTTGTTTTGCTAACGTCGGCGCTTTTGAAGCCTTTGCAGAAGCAACTTCTGGACAATGTCGAGTTACTGCGGGATGCCTGGATAGAAAAACTGGAAATTTTGTCAGGAAAAACCATCACCTACGCCTCAATGAGGCCGTCCATCTTGGGCACAATAGATATTAAGGATATACGGTTTCATGGCGGGGAAAACGACCCGCTGCCGAATATAAGCGTAAAACGTTTGCGGGTTAAATACTCGCTTGCGCTGTTTTTTGCGGATAATCTGCCGAAAATACCGGTATTGCCGACTTTGACTATTAGCGTCGAGGACCCGTTTATAGAAATTAATACGGAAAAAGATATAAACGAACTTTTTAGCGGGAATGGCGGCGGCGAAGGCAATGTTTTTGATACTATCAAAAACATCGTAAAAATCGCGCCGGAAAACTTAATTTTGCGGGTTTCAGGTGGGAATGTCCGTTTTAGGGCTGCCCAAAGTACGATTCAAGCCGAAAAGGCCGCGTTTTTCGCTCAGATGAAGAACAATACGCTGCGCTTTAAGTTTTCCGCCAACACTGAAGCGCGGCTTACGGTTCCCCCCGATATAGAGGCGATAGAGGCGGCGTTTTCTGTCCGCGTTGACGGCGTTTACAATGCGCAAAATGAGGAAAGTGGAATAAAAGTAAGCCTTGCTTCGGTAAAAACATCGTATTTTATTATGGATAAGCTGGAATTACTGGCGAGTTTTACAAAAAATAATATACGGCTGCAAAAAACCGGGTATAACGAGCCTTACGAACTATTAATAAACTATGATTTAACGAACGGATCCCTTGAAGCGCGCGCAAAGTTTGCGAGTTTTCGAGCCTCACGCATCTTGCGTTTTCCGGCGAAATTTGAGTCCTGGAACAAGTGGCTTGGAACACGGCTTTCAGGGGAACTCCGCGCCTCTTTTAGTAAAGTTGAAAGTTTTTCTTACGCGGCGGCTCTGAGCGGCGATATAGACAATAGATCTCCCATAGGCGGCGGCAGATTTGAACTGGACGTGAAGGGCGGCGCTGAAAGCGCTTACTTCAACAATTTTTATGTCTCGCTGCCGCGCGGCGATTTGAGTTGGACGGGCAGGCTTAATTTTAAGCCGCTTATGCCTAACGGCGCCCTTGTAATAAATGACTTCAACCTAACAAAGTCTGGGCTTAAAGATAAAAGCAGTTCGATGAACGGTAGTTTTATTGTTTCGTCTTACGGCAGCACTATAAGTTTCTTTGCCGATACGTTTTCTATAAAAGCGCCGGAATCGCCCGGCGCGGCGGTTTCCGGTAATGTGGAACTACAGGCTTTTGACATCACTATTGAGCATAATGGCGGCGATATTGAACTTTCGGCGTCCGCTTTCCGTGTTAAAAACACCGAATCTTATGACGAGGCAAGTTTTGCGCCTGTTTCTGTGGACGCTTCTTTCAATTTTGACAGTAAAAATATGGAAATACGTCTGGAACCGGAGTCGTTTTCCGTTTACGACATTATAAAAATTGCGGGCTGCGCGGTAGAATTGCCTGATTTTCCAGCTCAGGCGCGCGATTTTTTTGATAATATCATTATTACGAGTGAAATTTTTGTTTCTACCGATTTTAAAAACTTGTTGTACAATGTACCGCACTTGATTGTCGTATGGCAGGGCGGCAGCAATATATGGGCGAGTCTTTCACTTTCAGGCACGGAAAACAATTTTGAGCTGAGTGAAAGTCATATTGTTTGGAATGGCGCCGGTTTAGACGTATCGGCTCGCGGCGATTTTGAGGATATAAATGATATAACGCTTGCTTCGGAACTGCGTACTAAGGACAATTCATATACGCTTCAAGCCTCGCTTCTTGATAAAAGCGCGCTTTATGTTTCAAGTTCTTTCGGATTAAGCCTGAATGTTAACGTATCTCAGAACAGCGCTTTTACCGGACTTCTTTTTTTGAACACCACGCGCATCCCTATGGGCGGCGGCTTTGCGGACTTGAGTACCGAGGCGGACTTTCGTTACGATTCCCCTGCTTCATGGGTATTCAATCTTGTAAATTTTAAGATTTCCGGCATAAAGAGCGCGCTTTCTTCTAATACGACGGTTGAGCTTACCGGGTATGTGGATCAGGACGGGGCGGAATTTGACCGCATATATTTTGACGATGGGCGGGGCGCTTTGTATGGCAGCGCTTTCGGCACTTGGGACGGGTTTTTTAGACATGAAGAGGCCGTTGTTACGGGTAATATTGGTTTGCAAGACGCTTCCGGCTCCGAGACGCTGAACGCGCAGTTACGTTACGCGGACGATTCGCTTTTTGTATGGGCCGAGCTTAACGATCTACAGAGCGGACGCTTTTTTAACAGTACGGACAATATGTTTATAACGGGAGGATTGGGCTTATTCAAAACGCCGGAAAACTGGTCCGCGGCATTCGATCTTACTTCGTTGAGCGGCGTCTTATTCAATCAACCTATTACATTGACCGGGCGCGGCTCTCTTGACAATACGGGCCTTGTGCTGGGTGAAACACGCTTTAGTTACGCCGGTTTTTTTGCCGACATATCTTTTCTAAACATTGATTTGCGGCAGTCTAGTATGAGTTCTATGATTCATCTGTATGGCGAAACGCTTAACCGTGAATTTAACACGGATATAAATTTCAACGCAAGTTTCGCGGAAATTGATTCGTGGCTCAATATAGGCGCGGCGCTTAAATCGTTTGACGGTGTGATGGAATTTGAAAACACGCGCTTTGACACGCTTGAAAATGTCGAAAATTTTGATTTAAAGTTCTCAAGAGTAGGTCAAATTTTGAATATAGAGGGCGGGCCCGAAAACATGATACGCCTGCACATGAACGGCGGCGGGGATTTTTTTGCCGCGTTTTCATATCCGTCACCGGCGCTTGGTACCATAAGCGGCTTTATAAAAGACGGTAGGATTGACGCGGAAATTTCCAATTTGTATCTGGATGTCTCGTCTCTTTGGAGTTATATACCGTCGGATAGGATAAAGGTTTCGGGCGGTTTCATAATTGCCGATTTTCGTGTACACGGGCCGCTGCGCGATCCTGAATTTTTCGGTACGGCGGTCGCGAACAGTCTGCGGCTTAGTATTCCATCCATTTTGGCGGACGAAATCGGTCCTACTCCGGTTTTTTTGACGCTTTCCGGTAACGAAATACGTCTTGAGCCGGTCGGTGTGCGGATAGGGAAGGGCAGGGGCACGCTGAGCGGTAACTTACACATTTCACGCTGGATACCTTCATCTTTTAACGCTTATCTTTCGGTTGAACAGGCAGAGGATATTCCACTCAACATGAATGTAGCGGGTTTTCTGTTAAAAGGCTCGGTTTTTGGCGTCATCAATCTGAACGGCGATGGTCAAACATTGAATGTTTTAGGCGATATTGGAAGCGATAACATTGAAATCTCGTTGGAGGTGAATGAAAACAGCCCTTCCGACGGCGATGAAAGACGCTCACTGCTGCCGTTACAAACGGATATTAAGATTACGGCCGGCAGAAAGGTTGAATTTCTTTGGCCAAACGCCGATATTCCGATACTGCAAGCCTACGCCACCGCCGGCTCAAGTATAAGAGTTGTAAGCGATAGTCTTTCAAGACATTTTTCGATAAATGGCGATGTGGGCATACGCGGCGGCGAAGTATTTTACTTCCAGCGCAGTTTCTATATAAAAGAGGGTTCGATTAACTTTAACGAAAGTGAAGTACAGTTTGACCCGCGTTTCAGTGTTGTGGCGGAGACGCGCGACCGGACAAACAATGAGCCGGTTACTATCTCGATGATTGTTGAAAATCAGCCGTTAAGATCTTTTACGCCGCGTTTAGACGCAAACCCGCCGCTCTCTCAGATTGAAATATTGACGCTTCTAGGCGATAAACTTTCCGGTACGCCGGACGAGGATAACGCTATACGGCGGGCCTTTGTTTCTTCTACAGCCGACGTGATTGCCCAGTTCGGCGTGGTACGCCAGTTTGAAAGAACAGTCCGCGACTTTTTGCATATTGATATGTTTTCGCTGCGGACACAGGCGATACAGAACGCGATACTGCTGAACGTGTTCCGCGATAATAATAATGATGATGTTATAGAAAATGAAGATACGGCGCAAACACAGATGCGGACGCAGCCAAACCAAGTGCGAATCGGTAACTATTTTGATAATACAACTGTTTTTTTAGGTAAGTATATCGGCGCCGGACTTTTTCTTCAAGTTATGTTTTCGCTGCGTTATGATCCGCTCAGTACCAATATGGGCGGTTTGGTAATAGAACCGGACCTGAGCATGGAATTCAAAGGCCCTATATTCGATATACGGTGGGATCTGATGCCGGCGTATCCGGAAAATATCTGGACAAATGATAATTGGATAAGCGGTAACTGGATAATTGGTAACAAGATAACTTTGTCAAAAAAGTGGACCCTGCCGTAAGCGCCGGCAATCAAGGAAAAGGGAAAAAGGATGAAGTAATGAGAGAAAAAGTAAAAGGGAAAAAGGATGAAGTAATGAGGGAAAAAGTAAAAGGGAAGAAGGAATGAGCAATTAACAGTTAGCAGTGAGGAATGAGCAAGTAAAAAGGGGAAGCGCATCAATCCTAAACCGTTAGAATTTTGAGGTAATATGATAAATTTTTGTCGCTGCTCCCCCTCACTACAAAGGTTTTTGCTTTTGCGGTCTTGTCCTTCCTTAATAGGGTAAAGCAGGCGGCAAAACGTCAGGCAAAACAGTGCACCGCACTGTTTTGTGCTACCCCCCGCGCAATCTTTTTCCTGTAATGAATTACGAATGTGGAAGTTTAGACTTACATA
>JAISCO010000258.1 GCA_031265535.1 Spirochaetaceae bacterium
GTGGAGGCGGCGATGAAAAGCACTGTTACTAAAACATTTGGGATTTTGACGGCGGGCGGGGATTGTCCGGGGCTTAACGCGGCGATTAGGGGGGTATGCAGGCCGGCGTACGACCGTTATGGAATGGAAATTATTGGTATTTCCAACGGCTACCGCGGTCTTGTGGAAAACTATACGCGCTTGCTGCATCCGGAGGATTTTTGGGGGATTTTAACGAGAGGCGGCACTATACTGGGAACCAGCCGCGAAAAACCGTTTAAGTCGCGTTCAAAAGATGCCGATAGAAAGTTAGGAGAAGACAAAGTTGCGGCGATAAAAGAAAATTACCGCATCCTGGGGCTTGACTGCCTTGTTGTTCTTGGTGGAAACGGAACAAACACAACGGGCTGGCTCTTATCGCAAGAAGGGCTTAATGTTGTGGGGCTTCCCAAAACTATTGACAATGACATTGTGGGAACGGACTATAGTTTTGGTTTTGATTCGGCGCTTGCTATAGCCACTGAAGCGATAGACCGGTTACATTCAACGGCGCAGAGTCATAGCCGTGTTATGGTTATCGAACTTATGGGGCATAAGGCCGGCTGGCTGGCCTTGTATGCCGGTGTTGCCGGCGGCGGCGATGTCATCCTGCTTCCTGAATTGCCTTACGATATAAATGTGATAGCGCGTCATTTAGAAGAACGGGCGCAAAAAGGCAAGAGTTTTTCTATCGTGGTTGTGGCGGAAGGCGCTGTTTCAAAAGAAGAATCGTTGATGGACAAGAAAGAGCGTAAGCGGCGGCGGCAGGAAGAAGGCTCGCCCTCTATTGCGTACCGTGTTGCCGGTGAGATTGAACGGACAACCGGTATGGAGACGCGCGCTACGGTGCTGGGATATACGCAGCGCGGCGGGATTCCAAGCGCGTCCGACCGGGTGCTTGCAACGTCTTTGGGCGCGGCCGCGGCAGAACTGCTTGCGGAAGGGCGTTACGGCAGAATGGTCTGTCTTAACGGCAGCGAAGTTTGTTCGGTAAGTCTGGAAACGCCGGCGGAAAAAATTAAAACGGTGCCGCGGGACCATTACATGATAGACACGGCGGTTGCCGTCGGCGCTTGTATGGGTATTTAAACGATTCAAATATGGAGCTTTTGAAAAGGCTCTTCCAAATGAAGATGTTCCAAAACTTCAGTTTTGGGGGAGACAAGCTCTGCTTGTCCACAGGCTCAAATATATCTATCCATATTTAGGAGAAATATACAAAAATGAAAAAACTTTTAGCTTTGTTTATTCTTTCATGCGACATCTTTATATTCGCCGGCGCGCAAGAAGATACAGGCGGAATCAGCGCGATAAATAGTTACACGTATGCTTTTAATAATTTACCGTCTGTAGAAATACCGCAATCTGTAAAAAATATCAGATATGCGGCGTACCGTAACAACAATATTACAAGCGTTGTTATTCCTCAAAATGTTGTAAGCATAGACGGCTGGGCGTTTTCCCAGAACAAGTTAAGCGAACTTGTTATACCTGATTCGGTTGTATCAATCGGACAGGGCGCGTTTTCAGAAAATCTATTAACAAAAGTTACCTTGCCAAAATTAATTACAGATATATGTGATATGACTTTTGCGAATAACCGCCTCGATTCTATTGATATTCCTGCCGGCATTAGCATAATAGGCGCGGGGGCTTTCACCAATAACCGGCTTACAAGCGTAAAACTGCCGTCCGGTTTACAGTATATCGGCGGCGAGGCCTTCGCTAACAACAATCTTGCCGGCATCAATATTCCGTCCGGAGTAAAACACATCGGCGGAGCGGCATTCAAAAATAATAAATTAAGCGAACTTGTTATTCCGGACGGCGTAAATTACATCGGCGCTTATGCGTTCATTGGAAACCCGCTTAAAACAATTACTATCGGAAGTAATGTACGCATAAACGAATGGTCTTTAGGCGAAACTTTCTACCGGTATTACAGCTCGGTAAACCGGCGCAGCGGCACATATATTCTGTACGGCGATAAATGGTCATTAAACCCTAATTAAGCTAAGCTGAGCGGAGCGGCGGACTTGCAGGCAGCAATTTTCTTTTAGAAAATTTATGGTAAAAAGGAATAGGTAAAGAAGTAAGAGGTAAAAATGAACAATGAATAATTAGGAATGAGCAATTAGCAGTTGAGCCGGTTTCAAATAAAAAGAGGAGGCGCATGTAACCCCGCTGCCAGCCGCGTATGCAAAACGCCTATTTCGGACCTGAAGGCAGAGGCTGAACCACCACTTTCGGGATGCTAGCGCGGAGCGCATTGAACCCCGCTGGCGGGCGGAGCGCACTGAAACCCACTGGTGGGCTGGCGGGTGCCAAACGCAAGGGATTGAAGCGGAAATCCCGCAGTAACGCCATAGGTGGTACGAGGAATTGCAGCGTAAAGCCCGACCCCGCGTAGCGGGGATGCGCCCAAAAACCAAAGAGCAAAGCAAATATCGCCTTCAGCCGCGTATGCAAAACGCCTATTTCGGACCTGAAGGCAGGGGCTGAACCACCACTTTCGGGACGCTAGCGCGGAGCGCACTGAAACCCACTGGTGGGGCTTCCAGCCGCGTATGCAAAACGCCTATTTCGGATCTGAAGGCAGAGGCTGAACCACCGCTTTCGGGATGCTAGCGCGGAGCGCATTGAACCCCGCTGGCGGGCCCGCTGGTGGGTGCGAAGCTTGTTACAAGCGCTTTTGCTTCCGCGCAGATGGCGCTTGTGGTTTCCCGCGAGATTTTGGCGGCGCCGAAACGGGTTTCATCACATCTTTTGAAAAAGATGCATAAAGCAGACAAATCCTCCTCGGCGCAAATACAGCCTTTACCGTCAGGAATGTCATTGATAGTAAGATACCGGAATTCTTCGGCAGATAGCGAATAGCAGGGCATCATCCAAAACCGGCTCAGAAAAACGCGGATCCCGCTTGATAATAGAGCGAGCGTGTCTTTTTCAGAGATTTCCCCGCACCGCAGGCGTTTTTCCAAGCGGCGTATGGTAAAGTTAATCCAGCAGCGCAAAATGAATGTACGCAGCCTGTTTCGCGCTCCGGTAAAAATGGCGCCGCCTTTTGCGAATAATAGTGTGATTACTATCAATCCCAGCGCCAGCAGTGCGGAAAACGCGGTTATCATCCAGAATGTTCCCGGCGCGGCGATGGTTCCGGCGCTGGGTGAAAGTGTCATGGAACTTTTGTCGGAATCGAGTATCGAAGAAATATTTACCTGTAATCCTTTTAATTCGATACTGCCGAAAGGTATGGCCG
Organism: Spirochaetaceae bacterium; assembly: GCA_031265535.1. Taxonomy (GTDB): domain Bacteria; phylum Spirochaetota; class Spirochaetia; order Treponematales; family Breznakiellaceae; genus JAIRMY01. The sequence goes on from JAISCO010000258.1 coordinate 3,278, forward strand.
GCAGCGAAACTACACCTGTTCTAAATGCCTGAAATTCAATGATGACGCGGCGTCTTTGTCTGTCAAGATCAATTTTATTAATAATTATGTCCTCTGTCCGGGGGAATCCGTCAGGGAAAACAAGACCGCCTTCCGGCAAAGGAATAAACACATCAAGCGGGTAGACAAGGCTGCCCCTGTCGCCGACATACAATACCGGCGGGGTCTGATATACCCCGTCCGAAGCGTAAATATCCGGCCTTACAGAGAGCGCGCACAGAAAAACGCAAAGCGCAAAGCAAAAGTTCCGCCGCGCAGGCATACAAGCGTCATTCATTCGTCATCATTTTTTATTAGGGTGCCGATCCCCTCGCCTGTGAACAGTTCCAGCAAGAGTGAATGCGGAATGCGCCCGTCTATTATATGAGCCGTTTTTACGCCGTTATCCAGGGCGCGGGCGCAGCATTCGGTCTTAGGTATCATGCCGCTGCTCAGAATACCCTCCGCCTTAAATTTGTCAAGTTCCCGTCTGGACGCCGCACTGATAAGACTTTCCGCGTCCATGACATCACGCAAAATTCCGCGTACATCCGTTATTAAAACAAGCTTTTCGGCACAGAGCGCGGCGGCAATTTCAGCGGCGGCAATGTCCGCGTTCACATTTAACGAATTGCCCTCGTCCTCTTCCAGTCCCATGGCAACCGGAGAGACAACAGGAATCGCGCCGCTGTTAAGCACGTTTTTAAGCAGTCCGCCGTTTACCCGCTTAATATCGCCTACAAGGCCAAGATCCGCCGTCTTTACCCGGACAGCCTCAAGCAATCCGCCGTCCATCCCGCAAAGTCCCAGCGCCTGAGCCCCGGCGCGTTGAATCAGCGCGCAAATATCTTTGCTTATCTTTCCGCAAAGTACCATCTGCACAATGTTCATCGTTTCTTCGTCCGTATAACGCAGTCCGTTTACAAAGCGAATCTCTTTGCCCGCCGTCTTTAATATCATATCAATCTCGGGACCGCCGCCATGCACAAGAACAACGCGGACGCCCGCCGCCGCCGTAAAAACAATGTCTTCGATGACAGCCGTTTTCAACTCCTTGCTTATCATGGCGCTGCCGCCGTATTTAACTACAATGGTCTTTCCGCGCAGCGCTTTCATGTGCGGCAGGGCGCGTATTAATTCAGATGCATAAGTTTTATTTTGCATAAAATTATTATACACATCCCCGCCAGCAGGTTTCAATGCGCTCCGCCCGCCAGCAGGTTTCAATGCGCTCCGCCCACCAGTGGGTTTCAATGCGCTCCGCGCTAGCGTCTTGCCGCCCCTCGTTGGGGGCGGAACGGTCTTCATTTCGATAGCGGCGGTTGGGGTTTTGCATCCGCTTCGATAATTCGTGTTAATTCGTATCGCTATTTATGGCGCAATTTGTGGCTAATTTTTCCTAATTCAGGAGGGGGGCGCTGTTTCCCCGCATCATCGCAAACCGGCGCCTCATAGTCACGCCCCCCTGTCTACAGCCCGCCTACGGCGGTCTTCCGCCACCCCCGCCACCTGCCAGCGGGTTTCAATGCGCTCCGCCCACCAGCGGGTTTCAATGCGCTCCGCCCGCCAGCGGGTTTCAATGCGCTCCGCGCTAGCGTCTTGCCGCCCCTCGTTGGGGGCGGAGCGGCTTTTGGTTCGATAGCGGCGGTCAGGGCTTACTTCCATCCCGATAATTTGCGCCGTTGGCGGCGGAGATGCGTTCACTCGCCCACCGGTGGGTTTCAATGCGCTCCGCGCTAGCGTCTTGCCGCTAACGCAAACTTGTTTGCGCCGTTGGCGGCGGAGATGCGTTCACTTCGATAACCCGCATCGCCATTTATAGCGTAATCTGTTTAATTCCTCATTCCTCATTCCTCATTCCTCATTCCTCATTCCTCATTGCTAATTGTTAATTCCTCATTTTTACTTGTTACTTTTTCCCTTTTCCTTGATCTGTTCCTGTTGGGTGTTGCATAAACATTAGATCAAATAATATATTTTTAGGCAGCGGATTGTTTGTGCCAATGTTTAATGAAGCAACGAGCGTCTTGACATCTTTCAAACTATGGGTAGCGGTCCCAAGACCGGAAGAAGAATATTTTACCTCAAAGTCGAAAAAGTCGAAGAAGGAAATAGAAAGAGGGGGCTCTTAAAAACTTATTCTACTTCTTTGACTTCGCGGTTACTAAAATTCTTCATGTATCGAAGCTGTTCCAAAACTTCAGTTTTGGAACAAGCTCATCCACTGTTACAATCGTGTACGAACACGAGAAGCATAAGGGACTATACTGTAAAAGAGGAGATGTATTATGGCAAATGAAAAAGTATTGCGGCTGCTCAAGGACAAGAGTTTTCGTGAGGAACTTAGTAAAACCCGGAGCACGGATGACGCACAAAAGCTGTTCGCATCCAAAGGCGCGGATATCACAACTGAAGATATTTTGACATTCCGCACCGAAATCAAGCAGAAAATGGGCGGGGAACTCAGTGAAAAAGAACCGGCGCTTACAGAGGGCGCTGTGCCGCAGCCGCATGTCCATGGCGGACAGACAACAAGCGGGAGTATGTTCGCAGGCCACATTGCCTTGCTGAAAACCTTATGTCTTTTGGCCGTCATCTTTGGACATGCCGTGATACCGTTTACCGAGCCCGTTCCCGGGGGATTCTGGAAATTTTACGCCGGCCGGCAGTCCGCGGCGGCCGAGTTCTTTTGCTTCTGGGTAGTATTAGTCGCCGTTCCTTCGTTCATGCTGGCTTCCGGCTACCTTGCCGCCTTATCGGCGGAAAGACGCCGCCGCAGCGCGCCCGCATACATTGCGGGCAGGGTAAAGCGTCTGCTCGTCCCCTGGTTGTTGCTTACGGTTTTCTGGATGGTTCCCCTGTACACCCTTTTTGACATTCCCGCGTTCAACAGGCCGGAAACTTATACCCTGGCGCAGACATACCGCGCCGGTCTGGAGGGGCTTTTCGCAGACCACCTCTGGTTTCTGCTTGTCCTTTTTTGGGTTGATGTCTTTTTTGCGGCGCTGCGGCCGCTTGCGCGGCGTTTCGGCGCTCTGCTCGTCCCGGCGCTTGCCCTGGTCGCGGCTCTGCTGATGAACGAGTACGGGCGTACCTTGACCTGGTATGACGTATGGCAGACAAGCGGACCGCTCGTATGGTTCGGACTGGGAACCATACTCTGCCGTTACCGGGACGGCATTGGCAAAGCGCTCGCGCGGCATCCCGTACCGCTGTTCGGCCTGAATGCCGTTCTTTTTGTCGTTGC
>JAISCO010000414.1 GCA_031265535.1 Spirochaetaceae bacterium
CGGTTCCAGCCTATTTGCGGAATCTTGCGGCACGGAAATTTTTTAACCCGCCCGCGTACGATGCCAAGCCCCGCCTTGCCGGGCGCTTCCTCCGAAACATCGAATAGAAGCTGCAAACCGATACACACGCCAAGGAAGGGCTTATCCGCCGCTATCCACTCACGGACAGCCTCCGCATAGCCCGATTCGTTCAGCGCGTCCATAGTCGCCGAAAAATGACCATCCCCGGGAAACAAAAGCCGCTCAAAAAGACCATCCTTGAGCAGTTCCTCCGGCCCGCGAACAAAGCGGGCGTCCGCCCCCAGACGGGAAAGCGCGTTCATCACCGAACCCAAATTCCCCGCCCCGTAATCAATCACTCCAATCGCCATACAGCACTATATCACGGCACGGACATTTGAAACACCGTTTGCGGGCCGCAAAGAGCAGTTTTACTTTTACAATTTTGTTACAAACCGTACTCGGTAGCAAGTCAAAATTTGCTTTATAAATAGAAAAACCGCGTAGCGGTTTTTTTCTGCGCGGTTTTTAGGCATTTTCTCCCTGCTTGTCTTTCTTTAATGCCTAAAAATCGCCCGCATTGCCTCAGCGAAAATGTAAGTCCTAAAAGGTGTCTGGCACTCCTGCGTTTACCGCCAAGTTTTTTTTGTTTAATCAGACTGGTCGTGAACCCCAAATGCCGCTATCGAACCAAAAGCCGCTCCGCCGCCAACGAGCGGCGGCAAACTGCTAGCGCAGAGCGCATGTAAACCCACAGCAATTCCGATTTCGAGAAAATCCTGGATTCGATATAGTTTTTACAACACTTTTTTGATTTTAGGCGCATTTTTGCTTCGTAAAAACAGTACTTTCATATCCAATTTGCTTCGTTACGCTTCGCAAATTACGCTTGTGCCGCCTCTTCCATTGCTAATTCATCATTGTGTCCTCATTCCTCATTCCTCATTCCTCATTGTTAATTGCTCATTCCTAACTGCTAATTGCTAATTGTTACCATCGGGTAAAAGTCAGCCGCCAAGGTAGGCCTCAATTATTGCGGGATCATTTATTAAACTGGCCGCTTTTCCGCTTTTTTTTACAATTCCGGTTTCAAGGATGTAGCATCTGTCCGCGACTTCAAGCGCCTTATGCGCGTTTTGTTCAACAAGCAAAATTGTAGCTCCGTTTTCGTTGATTCTGCGGATAACCGAGAAAATTTCGTCAACCAGCATCGGAGCCAGTCCCATGGACGGCTCGTCCAACAGCAGCAGTTTGGGGGCGGACATAAGCGCGCGTCCCATTGCCAGCATCTGCTGCTCGCCGCCGGAAAGTGTACCCGCCGCCTGATTAAGGCGCTCTTTAAGGCGTGGAAATGTGTCGAATACCATATCCATGTCGTGTTTTATTTCGGTTTTGTCTTTGCGTGTATACGCGCCCATTTCCAAGTTTTCTTTAACTGTCAGATTGGCAAAAACACGCCTGCCTTCGGGAACCTGCACAAGCCCCGCCTTAACGATGAAATCGGGTTTGGCCTGCGTAATATCGCAGTCTTCAAGCAAAACTTGCCCGCTTGTTTTTTTTATAATGCTGGAAACGCTATGCAGGGTTGTCGTTTTACCCGCTCCATTGGCGCCTATCAAGCAGATTATCTCGCCCCGCTCTACTTCAAACGAGACGCCTTTCAACGCGTTAATTGATCCGTAATGGACAACAAGATTCTTTACCGAAAGCATAGGTTTTCCCATAAACTCAAAAATTCTATCCGCCAAAATATGCCTTAATTACTTCGGGGTTGCGCTTTACGTCCTGCGGCAGCCCGTTGGCTATCATTCGACCGTAATCCAGTACGATGAGCCGTTCGCATATTCCCATAACAAAATGCATATCATGTTCTATCAATAAAATGGTAAGGTGGTAATCGCGCCGTATTATATGTATCAGTTTCATCAATTCTTCTGTTTCCTGCGGATTCATTCCGGCGGCCGGTTCGTCCAGCAATAACAGGGACGGGTTGGACGCAAGCGCCCGCGCTATTTCCAGTTTCCGCTGGTCCCCATAAGGCAGATTTTTCGCGAGTGTGTCTTTTTTATTTTCTATTTTGAAGAGGGCAAGAAGGCCGGTGGTTTTTTCCGACATCATTTTTTCATCGCGGTAAAAACGCGGCAGGCGGAACAGCGCGTCAACTGTGTTCGATATGCGCTGGCTGTGCAGCGCGATTCTTACGTTGTCCTCAACGCTCAAATTTCCAAATAGTCTGATGTTTTGAAATGTCCGCGCGATACCGATGTGATTTAGCTTTGCCGGGGTAAGTGTGCCCAGCCTGTGCGCGCGGTTTGTCTTGTCCCAAAATGTTATTTCACCGGAGGATGGCGCGTATACGCCGGATAGTATGTTGAATAATGTTGTCTTTCCGGCGCCGTTCGGGCCGATGAGTCCGGCAAGTTCGCCCCGCGCAATTTCGCCGGAAAAATCACTCACGGCGCGTAATCCGCCAAACACGATGGAAACATCTTCAATTTTCATCAATACGTCATGCAGCGCCACAATCAACTATCCCCTGTTTGATATTACCCCCTTTCACCTCATTCCGTGAACCCCCCATTTGCCATGGAGGCACATGCGCTCCGCGCCCGCCAGCGGGTTTACATGCGCTCCGCGCTAACATACCGAAAGCAGCCTTTACTCCGTGCCTTCAGGTCCGAAAATGGCGATTGGCATACGCGACTGGCAGGCAATCTTTTGTTTGATATTTGGTTTTTGGGCGCATTTTTTGCGGCAAAACCGCAAAAAACCGGGCTTTCCGCTCCAATTCCTCGTCCCGCCATGGCGGTACTGCGGGATTTCCACTTCAATCCCTTCCGCAGGGCTGAATGTCACTCCTCACTCCTCATTCTTCATTGATAATTGCTAATTGCTCCTTTTTACCTCTTCCTTTTTACCTTTTACTTCCCAGTAGGTTTCACATACGCTCCGCGTTAGCCCGCCAGCGCCCATTTGCCATGGAGGCACATGCGCTCCGCGCTGGCATCCCGGAAGTGTCCTTTACTCCGTGCCTCCGTGTCCGCGAATAGCGTTTGCATACGCGGCTGCCTGCATTGCTAATTGCTCCTTTTTACCTCTTCCTTTTTACCTTTTACTTCCCAGTGGGTTTCACATACGCTCCGCGCCCGCCAGCGGGTTTTACATACGCTCCGCGTTAGCATACCGGGAGCAGCCTTTACTCCGTGCCTTCAGTCTGAAAAGTGCGTTTGGCATACGTGGCTGTTATCAGCGTTTGGTCCGTCCCCCATCCCGGCGGGCTCCACCCCCATTTCAGCAGTTTTACTTTTAGTGCTAAAAGTAAAACTGCCGCCTGACTGCTGTCTTGTCCGCTATCCACTGTTAATGGGTGGGGGGTAGTGGAATAGACCGGAATGGAGCGCAGCGGAATGA
>JAISCO010000265.1 GCA_031265535.1 Spirochaetaceae bacterium
CTCCCTTCCTTTTTCCTAACCTTTCGCCTATGCTAAAAGCATGAGTATCATGCTTCCAAAAATTGACTTCGCCTTCAAACTCCTGTTCGGAGACGAGCGCAGTAAAAATATCCTCACGGACTTTCTGAAAGCCGTCCTGCCGGAACTGGCTGACGAGGAATTCGAGGAACTAACTATCGTGGACCCGCATCTTAAACGGGAATACAGCGGCGGTAAACTGGAAATCCTTGACGTAAAGATACGCACCGCAAGCGGAAAAATAATAAACATTGAGATTCAGATTGCCGCCATCCCCGAAATGAGAGAGCGAATCAGCTACTATATGGCAAACATGATAACCGCCCAGATAGGCTCGGGCGGGCATTACGGAGAGTTGAAACAGGCTGTTTCCATCGTGATCACGGACTTCGATTTCATCCCCGAAACCAAACGGTATCATACGGTGTTTCTTATGCTGGAAAAGAAAGAGCACTTTCCGTTTAACGGCCTTATGGAAATCCACGTACTGAGTTTGGCGCGGCTGCCTGATGACGCGGACGGCAGGCTGGCTGACTGGTTAAAGTTTTTGAAAGCGGAAAATGAGGAGGAGTTTAAGATGCTGGCCGAGAAGAACCCTGTGATAAACGAAGCGTACTGCAAACTACAGGCAATGAGCGATGATGAGGCGAACAGGATGCTATACGAGGCGCGGTTAAAGGCGCAGCGTGACGAGTATTCCCGCATACAAGGCGCACGGCGAGAAGAACGATGGGAAGTTGCGCTGAATTTCAAGAGGATGGGCATACCGGTTGAGCAAATAGTCCGGGGAACCGGCCTTTCGAGCGAAGACATAGCAAAGCTGTAACGGCGGAGCAGCGCCCGCCAGCGGGTTTAAAGTCCGCTACGCACCAGCACCCGCCAGCGGGTTTAAAGTCCGCTACGCGGCAGCATACCCAAAGCGGACTTTACTCCGTGCCGTCGGGTCCGAAAATAGCGGTTAGCATACGCGGCTGATAGCCCCGCCAGCGGGTTCTCATGCGCTCCGCGCTAGCATCCCGCAGTAAGTACATAATCCGCACTACATGTCCACTATCCCCTGTCTGTTCGTCATTGCTCATTGTTCCTTCTTCCTTCTTCTTTTTTACTTTTTACTTAATTAGCGCTATTGTCTTGTAACGCCTTTTGCAATATACTTGACTTATGATAGATAATAGATATTTGGATCGTATTAGTCTGGACCCCGGCGTCATGGGGGGCAAAGCCTGTATCCGGGGAACACGGGTTACCGCCGGAAGGATAGTTTCCCAGATCGGCGCGGGAGAGACCATTGAAGAACTGCTGGCCGATTATCCCTACATTGAACGGGAAGATGTTATGCAGGCCCTTCAATTTGCCGCATGGCTTGCTCAGGGCCATACAACCGTACCGGCAGAGGCGTAGGGGGCGTTGAAATTCCTTGTTGACATGAATATGGCGTATCGTTGGGCGGCTAAGGAACAGGGAATACAAGTAAAAAGGAAAAGGGAAAAAGGAATAAGGGAAAAGGAAGAAGGAACAAGGAAAAAGTAAAATGTAAATTATCAATGAGCAATGAGGAATGAGGAATGGTGTCTCTTATCTCTTACCTCTTATCTCTTACCTCTTATTTTTTACCTTTTACTTGAATATGGCTTCTTTCGCGCACGGGATTGAAGTGGAAATCCCGCAAGACCCCGCAGGGGGCTGAGGAATTGGAGCGGAAAGCCCGGTTTTTTGCGGCAGAGCCGCAAAAAATGCGCCCAAAAAACAAAAATACAAAGCAAACACCGCTTCCAACCGCGTATGCAAAACGCTATTTTCAAACCCTAAGGCACGGAGTGAAAGCTGCTTCCGGTATGCTAGCGCGGAGCGCATGTAAACCCGCTGGCGGGTTGTAACAAAAATTATACATTAGTAAACTTGATATATGAGAACATTAGGTATAAATATAGGCTCTACAAATTTAAAAATGGTTTTGGCGGAAGAGGCGGAAAAAGAAACGCCTAAAGTTGTTTGGAGCGCGGCAATACCGCATGAGGGAAACTTTGCGGCGGCGGTAAATAAACTGCTGTCCGAAGGCAAAATAGCGGAGGGGACGCCCACGCTGGTAACCGGCAACGAGGGGCGCTTCATGTTTGCGGCATCGGGGACTCTGGAGCCGCTCTGCGTGGAAGCCGCGTTAAAAGCGCTCAATATTGAGGGGCAAGCGCCCGCCGCCGTCGTAAGCATGGGCGGCGAGGATTTAATCGTCTATTCACTGGACGATCGTGGAAAAATCATCAACAACTTTTCGGGCAACAAGTGCGCGTCCGGAACCGGTGAGTTCCTTAAACAGCAGCTTGCCCGCATGGATATGACGCTGGACGACATAAACAAAGTAAGCGCGGACGCGGTCGTGTACCCGCTTTCTACACGCTGTTCGGTGTTCATGAAAAGCGACTGTACGCACCGCCTGAACAAGCGCGAGGCTACAAAAGACGACATTGTTGTTTCACTGTCCGACGTTATGGCGGTTAAAGTAATCGACTTTCTGAAACGCGCCAAAGTAACGGCGGGGCGCGTGGTACTGACCGGCGGAATCACGCTGAACAAGCACATCATACGCTTTGTTCGGGAAAAAGCGCCGCAGATAGAGTTCATCATCCCTGAAACCGCGCCGGTTTTCGAAGCCTTTGGCGCGGCGGCTCTGGCGGCGGCATCCGGCAGTCCGCTGCCTGGGCCTGAAAAACTTCTAAAAAGCAGCGAAGTACGCTTTGGCTCGCTCGAAGCGTTCCGCGACTGGCAGGATAAAGTTCGCTTTTTCGAGAAAGGCGAGGGCAAGGTAAAAGCCGGCCGGCGCTACATTTTGGGGGTGGACGGCGGCTCGACAACAACAAAAGCCTGTCTGATAGACACGGAAACAGACGAAATTGTCGCAAGCCACTACGGGCGCACTCACGGCGACCCGGTAAAGGCGCTAAAAGAATGTATCAAAATCATACAGGACAAGGTTTTGGCCGATACCGGCAGCAAAGAGATTGACATACTATACTGCGCCGCGACCGGCTCTTCCCGCGAAATACTGGGCGTATTTCTGGAAACGCCGGGCGTTTACAACGAAATCATCGCGCACGCCGCCGGCACGACATACTTTGACTCCGGCGTGGAAACCATATTTGAAGTCGGCGGGCAGGACGCTAAGTACGTGCTGCTTAAAAACGGCGTCCCGATAGACTACGCGATGAATGAGGCCTGTTCCGCCGGAACAGGCAGTTTTCTTGAAGAATCAGCCTCCGGCGACCTTTCAATACACGATGCCCGCGACATAGGCCCAATCGCGCTTAAAGCCGGCCATCCGCTGAAATTCGGCGAACATTGCTCGGCGTTCATCAACTCGGACATACGCAAGGCGGTTCAACAGGGCGCGTCAAAAGAAGATATTACCGCCGGCGTCATCGGCTCAATCGTGGCAAATTATTTGAACCGCGTTGTCGGCAACCGCACAATAGGCGGCAAAATCTTTCTGCAAGGCGGCGTCGCCAAGAACCCAGCGGTGCCGCTCGCCTTTGCCATGATGCTGAACAAGGAAATACTGGTGCCGCCTTCACCGGAACTGATGGGCTGCTTCGGCGTGGCGCTGCTGGCGAAACGCAAAAACGCGGACGGGCTTTTGCCCGAAAAACCGGTCGGCCTTGACGCGCTTTTGGGACGCGCCATTGTGTACGAGCGGGTCTTTGAATGTAAGACTTGCGAAAACCGCTGCCCGATACAGGTGCTGGGCGTTGACGGCAACAAGTATATGTTCGGCGGCAGGTGCAACAAGTACGCGAATATGCGCAAACAGGTCAAGGATGTGCCGGTATTCGATTATGTTGAAAAGCGGCAAAAAATGCTGTTTACGGAGTATGCCGCCCCGCCGCTGGAAACGGAAAAAACAAAGCGGGATTTTGTCATCGGGATACCAAGAGCTTTTTCGGCGCATACACTTTACCCGCTGTACTCGTGGTTTTTTTACGAACTCGGCATTAAAACCTTTCTTTCCAGCGAAGTCGCCCACCAGGGCGTGGCGCGCGCCGAATCGACATACTGCTTTCCGGCGGAAATAGCGCACGGGGCTGTGCAGGACTGTTTAGATAAGGAAGCCGACTTTGTGCTGCTGCCGCATTTCCGCGATATGCCAAGCTATGAAAACGATGTCCACGCAAACTTTTGCCCGATCACGCAGGCTCTGCCGTACTACATTGAAAAAGCGTTTTCCAACATTGATAAAAAACGTTTTCTGCCGCTTGTGGTCAGCTTCAAGTTTGGCAATGAGAAGGCGCTTGAATATTTTTGCGCGGCGGCCGGGCGGCTTGGAATCGGCGCGGACGAGGCGCGGCAGGCTTTTTACAAGGCGCTGGAAAAACAGGCCGCGTACTTTGAAGCGTGTAAAAAGATGGGAATTGAGGCTCTGGAAGAGGCCCGCAAGGCTGAAAGACCAGTTATCGCGCTGTTAGGCAGACCGTACAACGCGTTTACGGCGGAAGCAAACATGGGAATTCCGCGAAAATTCAGTACGCGGGGCTATTCTATCATACCGTTTGACATTCTGCCGTTTGAAGATGAAAAGATTTTCCCGAATATGTACTGGTACTATGGACAGCAGGATGTTAAAGCGGCGGCTTTTCTTAAAAATGAGCCGAATATCTACGTTACTTATGTTACCAACTTTTCGTGCGCCCCAGATTCGTTCATTTTACACTACCTAAAGTGGGAAATGGGACAAAAACCATTCCTTGTGCTGGAACTTGACTCGCACTCGGCGGACGCGGGCGTAGACACACGTATCGAGGCTTTCCTCGACATCATCGACGGGTACCGCTCCAAAAAAAATGAGCTTGAAGAAGAGCGCTATAGCAACGGCTGGCGTTTTATACAGTCCGATCTTACGCTAGTAAACGACAAGACCGGTGAAAAACTACAAATAAAGGGAAACAAGCGGATCAAACTGCTGCTGTCCAACATGGGCGCGATTTCCACAGAATATATGGCCGCTACGCTTCGCGGACTTGACATAAATGCCGAGGCTATGCCTGTGGCAACAGCAAAAACGGTGCAGATAGCCCGTTCCCACGCTTCCGGCAAGGAATGTGTGCCGAGTCATCTTTTACTGGGCAGCGTCTTACAGTATCTTGCTAGTAAAAAATACCGCAAGGACGAGTTGTACATTATCTTTGTGCCTATTACCACCGGCCCCTGCCGGACGGGGCAGTATTTTGTGTACTATGAAAACCTGTTCCGCGATCTGCGGCTCGAAAATGTCGTCGTTTTTATACTTTCCGCCGATAATTCGTATACCGAACTGGGGCCGGGTTTTGCGAAAGAGATGTGGAAGGGGCTTGTTATCGCCGACTACCTCAAAGATCTTCAAACCGCTCTGAAGGCGACCGCCGTCGACCCCAAAAAAGCGCTTGCCGATTATGAAAAATCATGGCGCCATGTAATGGAGGCTGTGGAAAAACGCCCCAGGGAAATCTGGAACGAGCTGAAAAAGACCGCCGCCGTGGTAAAAAGTATTCCGCTGAAACGCCGGCTGCCAGACTGCCCGCGAGTGCTGATTGTTGGTGAAATCTATGTGCGCCGCGATGATTTTGCGGTGGGCGAGTTGATAGACCTGCTGAGCGAGCGCGGAGTCGTTGTAAAAGTTTCCGGCATTGCCGAGTGGATACACTACCTTGACTTTGTACGCGAGTACGCGCTTAAAAAACTGATAGGGCTAAAAGAGCCGGGAGCGCGTTCCAAACTCTTTAAGCTGCGCGTCGAGGGGTGGTGGAAACATCATATCGAAAAAAAGACGCTTGCCATACTCGGCTCTACAGGACTCATTCCTGAAACTCCGCACGATATGCATGAAATAATGGAAAACACGCAGAAATACTTTGTAAATCTTGAGCTTAATTCCGAGATTGCCGTTTCGTCCGGCGTAGCCGCCACAGCGATGGAACAGGGTTACAGCGGCATCGTAAACATATCGCCGTTTGCCTGTCTAATCGGGCGCGTCATTGAGGGGCTTTTTACCCCCTGGGCGCGTGAGCGTAACTATCCGATTCTGTCTGTCGAAGTAGACGGAAACCTGCTGCCGCCTAACATCGTGAACAAGCTGAACATCTTCATGGTAAACGTGCTGCGCTTCCGGGGCAAAGGCGACACTTCCGCGCTGGTAGACGAGGCTGACCTGCCGCCGGCGGTCTAGTGTTCGTACACGATTGTAACAGTGGATGAGTTTGTTCCAAAACTGAAGTTTTGGAACAGCTTCGATACATGAAGAATTTTATGAACCGCTAAGTCAAAGAAGTCGAAAAAGTTTTCATTCAAATTGCTGAAAACTTGAGCCGTTTTAGCCATCCTTTGTTGGCAATTTAGCGCCTCCGGCCCTTTTTTCCTTCTTTCTTTACTTTTTCGACTTTGTGGTAAATCTTCTTTGGCAGCACCATGTAATCATTCCCCGAATTGTGGGTCAAGTGTAGCCCTTCAGGGCGGGGAGGTTCATAAAGCAAATTTTGACTTGCTGCCGGGTACAGTTTGTAACAAAATTGTAAAAGTAAAACTGCTGAACCTATTGTTAAGCCAATGATAATGTGAGGCGGGACAAAGGAAAAAAGTCCGCGAATGGGTTATGCTAATCGACGCGAATGAGCGCTAATACCCTAATAATTCGCGCCGCCCGCAATTAACGTTCATTCGCGGTTCTTCTGATATTCCATCGAACTTACGTTAAAGAATATAATCATCGTTGACGCACTTGAATGACCATGTATTCGACATACCGATTAACGCTTTAGGCATAGGATCACGTCCGGAATCGTAGCGTATAACAACACCTTCACGGTTTTTCCCGTTTTGGTATTTGCCTTTCGCGTACTCTTTCAACGCCGCTTTATCCGGCCAGTCGAATTTCCGTTTTTCTATAAACGGTACGGTTTTCAAACCGGCTTTATTACAAAAGTCCACAATGCCGTCCCATGAATTGAACACATCGGTAAATCCGTGATCGGGATTATCAGCGGATAAAGGTTTCGGAAAATAGACATTGAAAACAAAAAGGTCAAGCTCTCGTAATCCCATCGGATTTTTCTGGATACCAGGGCCGCAAAGTTCCCCCTGAATGACGACATCGCTTCTAATCACGCCGGTCCTATAAAGTTTTCTGGGGAGATTATACAAAGCGGCGATTTTCCTGAAATTATCCATTCGGGAAAGATATTTCGATTTCGGATTGAGTTCCTTCATCGCCTGGCCTACTTGTTTCCTGTAGAGGACGACATTACGGCTTGTTATGAAAAAATATTTTTTGAAAACCGCGAAAGTCGCGCTCTGTCCGTCGCATTTTACCGTAGTGTAAACCGGTGTTCCTTTGAAATCATCACTGAACAAGTAAGGCAAATTTTCAATCCGTGTTTCATCGGTTTTTTGGGCGAAGGAAAGCCACCCGCCTTCAATTCCAACTTTTTTGATTTTCCGCTTAATCCCAAGCTTTTTGCAAAACCAGTCGATAAATTTGTCAAACGGCGATTTGAACTCGGCGGGAAGATCGGGATATTCATCCTCTTTCTTTGTGATTTCCAGAACATCGGTCATATCAAACCCATTGGGTTTATCTTCATACCCGGCAGGGATAGGGACCACAAGACCGTACGAAATAAGACCGGCCATCTTCATCCCTTTGATAACGAATCCGTTGTACTTTTCCGAAAAGCACCGCTTCCGCAGAAATTCATATTCAGGTTTTACGGGCAGGATTGAGTCAATTTCAATATAAACAACCTTGTCCTCGACCTTGTTAGACGTATCCACGATAACTTGCCATCCCGTGTCATAGAACGAAGCATAAACAATCCTATCCTTGTCCGGGATTTTATCAAGCCGCGAAATCGTGGCAATGTAAGCTAGTTTTCTTTCAGCCATATTTTACTCCTCCAAAATTGATTAGCAGTGGGGTTTAATACCCCGCCGCAAATTTGCGCGTTTTCCTTGTTTGCGCGCTTGCGGCGGGAAGGCTCATTAAAATATAATGTGTTAATTCCATAAAAAATAAAAGCCCCCGCATTGCGGGTTTTAGAAATTACGATTTCAAAACGAAAATCAGCGCAACACGGATGGCCACCGCAAAGAGGTAAAAAGTAAAAGGTAAAAAGGAAGAGGCGGCGGCGGAGATGCGTTCAGGGTCGATAACGGCGCGTTCAAAGTTTTACCCTTAATCCGATAATTCGTGTTAATTCGCGTAATTTGTTACTGTACCGTGTGGAAGGATTTACCGCAAAGTCAAAAAAGTCAAATAAGATAAGGCCTTTATGTTCTTTTGCCTCCAATGTTTCGTCCACTATCCATCCATGATTTCTCTGAGAGCCGCCTTAAAATCTTCGAGGCTTTCTCCATGGGTTGTAAACTCCGGGTAATTGTCAAAACGGCCGACATAAAAACCACCGTCCATCGTAGGTATATGCCAGCTTCATTCTCAGTGCCGGGCGCCCTTTCCCCGGGTTAACGCTCCGAAAGAGACATTTCACGACGAATCATGCCGCCATCCTTCACCTGAATGTCATCACTTCGTACGGTATAGAACGTTTCATCAAACCATACTCTGCCGTCCAGTATGATGTCCTCTGTGTAGTGTTCAAGTATCAGGAAAAGCTTCTCCAGCCAGTACCTGGACGTCGTAAAGGCATTCCGGTTGTTCCAAGAATCGGCGTTTATGCTGACGTACCGAAA
>JAISCO010000285.1 GCA_031265535.1 Spirochaetaceae bacterium
TTTTTCACATACTGCTGTATTACTTTCTCATCTCCATGTTCACCAACTGTCCCCACATAATATCCCCTAGTCCAAAATTCCCCTCCCCATAACATCTTTTTTACTCCAGGGCATGCTTCAAATATTTTTTTTGCCGTTATGCTCTTTATTGTCCTCACTATCTGTTCGGGACTGTATGTCGGCACTGACTGAACTAGAAAATGCACATGGCCCGGTTCTATTCTTATCTCCAAAAATCTTATCTCATATCGCGCCTCTATCCCTAGACATACTTCCAGTAGTTTTTTGTCTACTTCTTCATCTATTACTGCCCTACGGTATTTTGCCGGACATACTATGTGATACATAAGCGTGTTTGCATTATGTTCTTTTCGTATGATCTCACTCATCCTTCAAGTATACTTCAATTTCAGCCGCCGCAGAGCGGCGGGGTATTAAACCGTATAGGCTTCGCCTAATAAAATTTCAGGCAGGCATATTACAGTCAAACCGCAAAATGCAACGCATTCTGTAGCGCATTCTACAGCGCTTGCCGGATCTGATCCAGAAGCACAAGCGCAAAACCTATTCCCATTGTTAATTGTTAATTGCTAAGGCGGCGTCTTCAAGATTCAAAATGACCGCCCCGCTTTTGGCGTCACGCGGCATCATGGACGGGCGCTCTACCTGAAAAGAGCTTCCCTGTCTATATTTTTCTACAAGCGCCCTGTTGCCGCGTATTAAAGTTAAGCCTTCTTCGGAGCAGGCGTAGCGCCCCAATTTGTTTTCCGGCAGCAAAAAGGCGTCCGAGATTACGCGCGCGTTCAATAAGCGTCCCGCCGCCTTCTTCCGGAATTTTTTTGCGGCAAGCAGGAACGAGAGCGTTACTTTTTCTTTTGGCAGCAGCGCCTTTGCGGAAAGTTTATGCAGCGCCGCGGGGGCATCGTTTGTGTCAACATTGAAATGGCACCATTTATGACCGCGCCGCCCGCCGCGCATCGGGCATTTATCCGGCGCAAAGCACGGCGCTTCTATCCCGCAACCCTGATCAATAAGGGCTTTCCGCATAAAGTGTAAAAATTGAGCCGGACGCGGCGCTCCGGGTTCAAGCACTAGGATGCGTCCCGTGCCGCCGGCAAGATCCAAAAGCAGTTTTGAGAATTTTTGCGCCGCCGCGCTTAGCGACTCAGTATCCGCCTGCGGAATCTTTTGGAACATTTCATTGCAGACGTTCACGGCGCAAACCAGCGAGGCGGAGGCGGCGAAGTTAATCAAAAGCCTTTCTCCAATCGCGGCGCGGCGTGTTTTTATCTGCCAAACGCAATTTTTCGCATTTTCAGTATTTTCAGTATTTTCAACCATGCCGTCCCGCGCTGTAAGTTCTGAAAACAACTTTTTACCGGCATTCAGCGCGGCATCGCTTTGATCTACGCAAATAAAGCGCAGCGGTACGGCGCGTAATTCCGGCAGCGCAATCCAAAATGCGATTGGCAATGTGAGGGGGCCGGATCCCAAATCGACAATTTCAACAGCGCCTGCCGGCGCGCCGGCTCTTCCCAATGCCATGTCAAAAGACACCGCGTCCAAAGACAATGACGGCAGCAGGCGGGACAGTCTGAACACGTTCCACGGCAGAAAATAACGCAGGTAAGCGTTTAACAGGACGGGGTCGCTCATATAGCCGCAGTTTAATCCGGCTCGTTCTTTTGTCAGCAGACTGGAAAGGCGGGCAACGTTTTTCGGCAGTTCCCGTAAAAAGCGCTGTTTTAACGGAAACGCCGCGTCAATCGCCGGCAGCAGTTTTTCCATTCCGCCGCTTGCGGCATCCGAAAGCGGCGGAAAAAGAAGATTCATTTGTTTGTGTTGACGGATTTTTCGAGCAGCGCAATCGCGGCGTCCGCGATTGCATCTGCTTCCGCGAGCGCGCCTCTGCCGGTATCGCCGCAGGCAAGCTCCGATTCTTCCGGTTCAACAAACAAAAAACCGCGGCCCCTCAATTTTTTTATATTGTCTTGAACTATTTTGTTGTCCCACATCGCCGTATTCATTGCGGGACAGATAATGATAGGCTTATCCGCCGGATTGCCCCCCGGATTACCCCCCATTGCCATAAGGACTGTAGACAGCATATCGTCCGCGATACCGGAGGCAAGTTTTCCGATGATGTTGGCGGTGGCGGGCGCTACAACGGCAATATCCGCGTTTTTTGCGAGAGAAATGTGCCGGACATCTTCATAAAATATTTCCTCAAACATATCTGTATATACTTTATGTTTTGTCAATGTCTGAAACGTAAGCGGCGTTATAAAACGCTCCGAACTTTTAGTCATTATAACATTTACGGAAAAACCGCGTTTAACAAGAAGCCGCGCAATCTCCGCCGCCTTGTACGCCGCTATGCTGCCGGTAACTCCAAGCAATACATTTTTCATAGACAAAGCCCGTTTAACAGATGTTTTAGTTTATCCGCGATGCCGTTTGCGATTTTCTTTTTAGTTTCAAATTCAGTATAATTTTTATTTTTATCTATCAGGTATGCTTTATGTTTTGTTTCCGTAATAAAATTTTTATCATTCGCTATAACAAACGCGCATGAATTTTTTTGTAAAAGATTGTATGCCGTATCTATTAATTCTTTTTCTGTTACATTGCACAAGAGTTTAAATCCCACAAGCAGGGCGCGCGGAGAAAGTATGTTAAAAAGTGATATTACCTTAGGCGTAGGCTCCAATACAAGTATAATCTCGCTTTCGTTGGAACTTATTTTTTGACCGCGTTCCAATTCCACACCGCCCGGTTTGGCGCCGCCTAATCTGGCGCCGCCTGTTCTTACGGATTTAACGCGGTAATCGCTTACGGCCATCGCGTGAATAATCGCGTCAATGTTGTTATTTGATAATATATTTTTTACCGCGTTTATTACGGAAATAGTATCGCTTACCGGAATAATTTCAGTGTTCCCGGAACGCGGGAGCGCCGCGTCTATCCCGCATACATAAAATATTTTTTCACAGTTTTCCAGTCCCGCCAAAGCGCCGCAGATTAGGCTTCCAAGCGTTCCCGTTGATAAATTTGTTATACAGCGCACATCATCTATTTTTTCCCGCGTTCCGCCGGATGTTACCAAAAATTTAATTTTCCATTATCTCCGAAATTTTTTTTAAGCCATGCAGAATGAGCTGCCTGTCTACATATTGAAACACGCTTGTTATGGGCTCTAATACGCTGTTAAGCCCGCCTGTAGCAATCACGGAAATATCACCGGCTGAAATATCTTCCACTGTAGTCATATCGGTTTTCATGCGGGCCAGCAGATATTCTACAAGCCCCTTGTAGCCCAGAACAATGCCCGATTGTATAGCTTGTGTGGTGTTTTCTCCCAGTGACGAGGCAGGCGCTTCCAGCGGAACAATGGAAAGCTGAGCGGTATTTGAGGAAAGCGCCTTTACCGCCGTCCCAAGCCCCGGTGCAAACGCGCAGCCCAGTATATCCCCCCTCCCCCCCACGCAGGTAAATGTAAGCGCCGTGCCAAAATCCACAATTATACACGGGCCGTTAAAACGTGTAAACGCGGCAACGGCATTGCAGATTAGATCGGTGCCGATTTCATAAACACGCGCGGCAGGCGCTCTTACCGGCAGTTTGTCATAAATTACGTGATGCACAAGCAGCGGTTTCTTGCCCGTTAGTTTTTTTATCATGTTGACAAAGGGGCCTATCAGCGCCGGCACAACCGAACTAACCGTTGACGAACCGATCTCCTCAGGCTGTACTTCAATATCGCGCAACAGGGAGCGAAAAATTATTCCGTACTCGTCCCCCGTCCTGTGCGCGTCTGTAAAGATCCGCCCAATCTCTATGATCTCATCCCCGCGAAAAAGCGCCGCGACTATATTTGTATTTCCAATGTCAATGACAAGCAGCATGATTGTTTCCTCTACCGCCCGACAGTTTTACTTTTAGTGCTAAAAGTAAAACTGCCGCCTTGCCTGTTGCTCTATCCACTAACCACTAACCCACTGTTAATTACCAATTGCTAATTATAATGGGTGGGGGTAGCGGAAAAGCGTTTTGAGAAGCAAAACCTTTGTAGCGAGGGGGAGCAGCGACAAAAAATTTATCATAGACCGCAAAATTTTAACGGTTTATGATTGATGCGCTTCCCCTCATTCAAGTAAAAAGTAAAAGCTAAAAGGTAAAAAGTCCATTGCTCATGCCTAATTGCTAATTATTTATTGTTCCTTTTTATCTCTTACTTCTTTACCTTTTCCTTGTTTACTGCGCTTCCCCCCTTTTTCTTCATTCTTCATTGCTAACTGTTAATTGCGTCCTTTTTACTTTTTCCCTTTTCCTTTATCTGTTACTTTTTACCATAAATTTTTTAAAAGTAAAATTGCTGATCCCCCCCCCCCCCCGCCGGTCTATATGCCCAGCAGTTTGCTGTACGCTTCGAGCGTTTTGTCTTCGGCTCCGCCGGAAAGAACTTTTTTTGTAAGAAGCTTGCCAAGCTGTACGCCCTCTTGATCGAAGCTGTTCAAATTCCATACAAAGCCTTGAAACATAACTTTATTTTCAAAATGAGCTAGCAGCGCGCCCAGCGTCTTTGGGGTAAGCCGTTTTCCATGTATCAGGCTGGACGGGCGTCCTCCGGGGAACTGCTTGTTTGGGTTTGCGTCATCCTGTCCTTTGGCAAACGCGACAATCTGAGCGGCAAGATTTGCCTTTAGTTTTGTAACGCTGTTTGAACCGTCCACCACAATATCATCCTCTAACTGGTTGTCGTTAAAGCCTATAAATTGTAACGGCACTATGTCTGTCCCTTGGTGCAGCAACTGGTAAAATGAGTGCTGCCCGTTTGTCCCCGGCTCGCCGAATACGACCGGGCCCGTGGAGTACGCTATAGCATCCCCCGACCGGTTCACGCGCTTGCCGTTGGATTCCATGTCAAGCTGCTGTAAATGCGCCGGAAAGCGCGACAGCGCCTGACTGTATGGTAAAACCGCCGTGTATGGCATCCGCAGAAAATTCCGCTCCCAGACGCCTATCAGCGCGTCCATAAGCGCGGCGTTTTTACGAATATCCGGGCCAAGCGCGTTTTTATCCGCCTCGTGGGCGCCTTGTAAAAAATCCTTAAACACCGCCGGGCCAAAGGCCAGTGAAAGTATCACGCCGCCAACCCCTGAACTGGACGAATAGCGCCCGCCGATATAATCGTCTATGTAAAATGAGTCGAGGTAGCCGCTGTTATGCGCGAGCGGGCTTGTTTCGCTTGTTACCGCAACCAGTTGTTTGCCGGGATCAAGCCCCGCCTTTTCTAATTTATTTTTTACAAATAGTTCGTTGCTTAGGGTTTCCTGTGTTGTGCCGCTTTTTGAAACCAGTATAAATAATGTTTCGGCCAACGGTACGGAATTTATCACCGCCGAGGCGTCATCGGGATCAACATTGGAAATAAATTTTGCTTTTAGGCATGGCGTGATTTTTTCTTTTAGCGCCCAGTTTTCAAGTGCTATGTAAATGGCGCGCGGCCCCAGATCCGAGCCGCCTATTCCTATCTGCACGGCATGGGTGAATCTCCCGCCCGCCGAATTTTTTATTGTACCCGCCCGTACTTTCTCCGCAAAACTTGAATAGCGTTCTAATTCTTCTTTATAGAATTCGCCTATATTTTTCCCGTCCGCTATAATGTTTTTTCCTAGCTGCCCGCGCAATAGCTGGTGCAATACTTTGCGGTTTTCTCCGGTATTCATTACTTCGCCGTTAAGCAGCAGTTTGTACTTTGCGATTAATTCTTGTTCTTCCGAAAGTGTCTGTAACAGTGTAATTACTTCATTACCGGCTTTTTTTGCCGCCCAGTTGTAATTTAGCGTATCAGCTATTGGTATAGAGCAGTTTTGTACGCGGGCCGCGTCAAGTTTTTCATTCAAATTAAAACCGGTTTTAGCGGCTTCCGCCAGTTTGTTGTAAACGGCAGTTTTATCAAAATTAATATAACGCACGGTTACCTCCAAAAATGGATATTTTCTTCATATACGAAAGTCTACCCCCCCCCTTTACCCCCCGTCAACCCACCATTTGCCATGGAGGCACATGCGCTCCGCGCCGGCATCCCGGAAGCAGGCTCTACTCCGTGCCTTCAATAAGGCAACGGCGATTGGCATACGCTCCCGCCAGCGGGTTTACATACGCTCCGCGTTAGTATACCGGAAGCGGTCTTCACTCCGTGCCTTCAATAAGGCAACGGCGATTGGCATACACGCCCGCCAGCCCTTTTACCTTTTCCTTTTTATTTAGCATGGCGGCGGAGCGGTCTTCACTTCGATAGCGGCGGAGCGGCGTTCAAAGTTTTACCTTTAATCCGATAATTCGTGTTAATTCGCGTAATTTGTGGCTATTTTTCAATTCAGGAGGGGGCGCTGTTTACCCTCATCATCGCAAACCGTTGCATCATAGTCACGCCCCCGCCCAAAAACGGCACGCTTTCTCAGTGAGCGTGTGTAAGTATGTGGCAGCATGGCGTAGGCCCCAAAAACTTACTGTTGCCTA
>JAISCO010000415.1 GCA_031265535.1 Spirochaetaceae bacterium
AATTTTGATACGCCGCAGCCGGAAATGCGGCTTTTGCCGCCTCCTGTTTTTATAACTTCAATAGATGCCGCTATGTGTTCATGCAGTTCTTCAATATGTGAAATTATACCCGTCAGTTTGCCCTGATTCTGCTTCAGGCTGTCCAGTATATTTATCGTTAATTCAAGACTCGCTTTATCCAATGTGCCAAAACCTTCGTCAAGAAAAAGCGAATCTATGCTTAGCTTTGATGAATTTAATTTTGATAATCCAAGCGCCAGAGACAGCGACAGCATGAAACGTTCCCCGCCCGACAAATTCGTTATGCTGCGTTCTATCGAGCCTTGATAACGGTCAATGATTACCGGCAATAGCTCGTCAGAGTCCTGACGAGCTATCATCACATAACGTTGACTGCTCATGTTTAGCAGATAATCATTTGCGTTGTTAATCAAAGATTTTAATGTAAGCGCCTGCGCATAATTTTTAAATTTCCAGCCGTCAACCCCGCCTATCGAATCGTCCATCCATTTCCACCTGCCGCAAATTTCATTTTGTTCATCGATTTCTTTTTTGAGCGATGTCTGCCGACGCTTGCTGTCCACATTCAATTCAAGCTGTTTTTCTATGCCGCCAATCTCTTTATTTGTTTCATCTATATCTAAAGAAATACTTTGTTTCTCACCTTCAAGATCGGCGCGCCGCTTGTCTGGAAGCTGCGGCATTTTTTGCAGTATATCATCAAGTTTTAATTTTTGCGTTTCTATATTTTTTAATTCTGTCTCAAGCTCTATTTTTTTTCGTTCAGTCTCTATTATTTTTTTTGCGTCCCAATTAAAATATTTCCATGTTTTATACGAATCAAAACCATGTAACGCAAGCGCGGCCTCCACTGTTTCACGTTTTTGATCAAGCGTCTGATGTAAGGATACATAGCTGTCTTCTTTTTCTTTGAACAGTTTTGTAAAATTTTCCGTATCCCGCGCATACTCCGATAACTGTTTGTCAAACCGCGTCAGATTTGCTGTGGAAAGCGCCAGCCGTTCTTTAAGTTTTTGTTCAAATTGGTCGATATTGTCGGTCATAATAAGCGCGCCGCGTTCATCTTTAAGAGCGGCGGATTGTTTTTCATAATCGGCCGCTTCGCTCCCTAACACCGCAATCTGTTCGTTATTACTTGCCATCGCAGCTTGATTTGCGGCCTGCTGCGCCTCCAAACTTGAAATAGACGCCTCTAAACGCGATATTTCAATTTGTAATTTATCGAGCGAACGTTCCGCGTTTGCTATGGATTGTTTTAATTTAGCGTTTTCAATATTGAGGTTTTTTAGTTTAGTTTGTTTTTCAAGTAAGCCGGCCTCGTCATCACAGAAAGGATGCTCACGTGAACCGCAGAGCGGGCATGGCTCTCCGGGACGCAAAGATTTACGGTTGTCATCAAACGATGATACAGATGAAAATGCCGAAAGAGCGGCGGCGGCTTCCATAACGGCTTCCTGCTTTGCCCTGTTTCCCGTTGTTTCATTTTTTAAAAGTTCTGATTTTGTTTTTAATCCGGCAATATTTTCTTTAAGCTGCATATACTCTTTATCACGAGCTTTAAAATCCGCGTTACGCCTATCGTTGGTTTTTATAAGAAAATCTATTTTTCCGTGTATGTTAAGCATATTATTGCGCATTTCTAAAATACGAACGTCCAGTTCACGCGCTTTTTTAATACGCGGTTCATTCTCGTTTAATTCATTTTCAGCGGCTTTATTTTCATGAGCCGCGGCTTCTTTTTTAGGTAAAATTTCCGTGTAATTTTTTTTAGCCGCGTCAATGTCAATTTTTATTTTTTGTATTTCAGCTTCAAGCTTTTCGTTTTCATTCTTTGCTTGATCGAATTGTAAAACTATATCCGCTATCGCCGCCGCCTTCCGGGCCTGTTCCAGATCGGCGAATCTTGCTTTTTCAGTTTCGGCGATTCTTAGCAGATTATCATTTTTCTTGTCCAGCGTCATTATTTCTTTTTGTATTTTGTCCTGCTCGTCATACTGTTTTAACTGACCGTCAATTATGTTAAGTTTTAATTTTTTTTCTTCACGTAAAGCATAGTCACACCGTATTTTTTCAATCAAGTGTAATTCATCAGCTTCAGAGAGCACGATTATTTCTTCGATTTTATCTTTTAGCGAATGTAACTTGTCATCCTCGCCGCCCCTGCGGCGGTGAACCGCCGCTCCTATTTTTGAATATATCTGCGTGCGGCTTATCTTTTCAAGAATTTCCGAACGCTGTTTTTTTTCGGCAGTCAAGAACGAGTCAAATTTTCCCTGAGGCAGCAGCACGGCGCTGGTAAACTGATCAAAATCCATGCCGATAATCGAAATAATTTTGTCATTGACTTCGCTGATTTTTTCCGCAAGAACAGTTTCGCCGTCTCCAATTTGATACAAACGGCGCGTGCATCCGGTTTGAAAACCGATTCCATTTTTTAATTTTCTGTGTTCCCAGAATGAGCGGTAACGTTTTCCGCCGCTTTCAAATTCAACCTGCGCAAAACATGAGGAACTTCCCTTTGTCATCACTTCGTTTTGTGTTTTATTGAATGAATTCTGCCGCGATGTTTTACCGTACAGCGCAAGGCACAGCGCGTCAAGAATAGATGTTTTGCCGCCTCCGGTTGGCCCGTGTAAAATAAAAATGCCGTCGTTAAATGCCGGATCAGTAAAATCAATCTTCCATTCGCCCGCAAGCGAATTAATGTTTTTAAGCATTAAATTAAGTATTTTCACATCTTATACTTCCATTCCGCCGTTTTCGTTTACAATAATATCATAATACAATGCATTAAACATTTTCATAAATATATCAATGTTTTCCGCATTTATTTTTTCGTCCCGCAGAAATTTTTCAAAAACGGCGGCCGGTTCCATAGCCGAAAGACTGACGCTTTCATCACTGCCGCGCCAATCACCAGTGTTTTGATGGACGCGCATATCCTGTTTTACAAGAATTCTATATGACATCTCAATCGGGATTTCCAGCAGGGACTCACGCGGCGGCTCTTTTTCAAGCGCATTCCAGAAATTAAAAAGATCACCCTCATAATCTGTAACTTGAATCTCCAGCCATACGTTTTCGCCGCTTGCTTTTACACGGTCAAGTTCGTTAAGTATCTTATCGGGGCTGCCTTTTATCTGCCGCAAGTTCTGCCAAACCGGTATATTTTTTAATTGAATGACAGGTTTTGTTTCGTCGGGATCTTCACCAAATACGGCAATGACTACAGATTTTTCGTTCTCCGCCTCGCTAAAACTCATAGGCAGCGGAGAGCCGGAATAACGAATATGATTTTTACCGTTTACTATCTGACTCTTGTGCAAATGACCAAGCGCGTAATAATCCGCGTCCGGGAGTGCGCCGGCGGGCAGGCTTTGCAGACAGCCGACTTCGCGCGCGCGTTCAGAATAGTTGTCCGATTTCATGCCGCCGTCAAGGTAAAAATGCCCGGTCATCAACACGGGAGCGTTTTTAGTTTTTGCTGTTTTATACACATCGTGATAAAAATCGGCGGCGCTTTTGTTATACTGTTCCAAAAGCGAATCCGTGCCGCATGATTTTGACGGATTCACTATTTTTAAATCTTTTTCACGCAAAAAAGGAATCGCGCAGATTACAAGAGCCGTTTCATCGTTTTTATTTTTAATTTCAAAGATACAATTTTCAGGTTTTTCAATGTCTATCGCTGAAATAACGTGTATCTTTAGTTTTGAAAGTATATCGGACGGCGCTCCCAGAAAATGCCGCGAATCATGGTTGCCGGCAATGATAAATACATCCGGCGCGGTTTCAAGTTTAATGATTCCCGCAAGAAAATCATAGTATAGTTTTTGCGCCGCTGTAGAAGGCGCGTATACATCAAATATGTCGCCTGAAACAACAAGCGCGTCAATACACTCTGTTTTTATTGTTTTTAGCAGCCACGATAAAAATTGTTTATGCTCTTCTTTCCTGTCTTCATTGTGAAGCATTGCGCCCAGATGCCAGTCGGATGTATGTAAAACTTTTATAGGCAAAACCGCCTCCTATGCAACAGGCTGCTACAAATCCCGCAGTTTTGTCGCGAATAAACGCTTGATAAAAAATATACAAGCGGCAAGCGATACTATTTCCGCGATTGGAAACGCGAACCAAACGGCGTCAAGCGACCCGGTAAGCGAAAGCAGCCACGCTGCCGGCAGTAAAACTAAAAATTGACGCGCACATACAACGAGTAAACCTTGTACCGCGTTTCCTATGGCCTGCAAAACCGATATAAAAACAATACAAAATCCCGCAAATAAAAAAATCGCGCTGATTATGCGGAATGCCGGTACGCCTATTGCCATCATATCAGGCGTCGCATTAAATAATAACAGCATTTTTTGCGGTATCAGTTGAAACAGCAGCAAACCTATAAACATAATACACGCGGCGTATATGACGCTTAGTTTAATAGTTTTTGTTATGCGGTCTTTATGGCGCGCGCCGTAATTATAAGCTATTATTGGTATTATCGCGTTATTCAT
>JAISCO010000336.1 GCA_031265535.1 Spirochaetaceae bacterium
CCGAAGGCGCCGTCCGCGCTCTGGAAATGGCGCTCTCTGAGCTCCCTAAGGGTGTGTTTCCCATTCATCACTCGGATCGCGGCTGCCAGTACTGCTCGCATCTGTATGTTGAAAAGCTCACAGCCCGTAGACTTGCGGTAAGCATGACGGAGGAAATGCACTGTTACGAAAACGCCCGCGCCGAAAGGCTTAACGGGATACTGAAACAGGAATACTGTCTTGGCTGTTCGTTTCGGAACAAGAAGCAGGCGTTGACGGCGATTGATGAGGCGGTGCTTTTATACAACACAAAACGGCCCCATCTGTCCCTCAATTATGAGACGCCCGAAAAAAAAATAGTTGTAGAAGTTGAATCATATAATGAGGCGCTGCTTGCGCTTGACGCGGAGCCTGATATTCTACAGCTTGATGAACTGAAGCCGGCGGAAATACAAAAAATCGCCGAAGCCGCGGCGCGTCATGGCGGGCGCTGTCTAATCTCCGCGGCAGGGGGCATTGATAAATATAACGCCGCGGAATACGCCGCCGCGGGAGCTCAATTCATTGTATCGTCGGCCCCATACTACGCGAAGCCGGCGGATGTTGCGGCGCTTCTTAACAGATAACGCGGAGCTAAGGTTTTTAGCGGGAATTTACAGTCATTCTCAATTCATCCTCCTCATTGCTAATTGCTAATTTTTCTGTTCCTATTTTTCTGTTCCTATTGACAACATTCTTCACTATGAATTATAATCTTCGTTGTGAGTGCAGTCTGCGCCGTAAAACGGCACATCGAAAACAGAATCCCCCCCCCCCCCCGCGCTTAAAGCGGACGGCGGGTAATAGAGCGCTGCGGGTTCTATGCCCCGCAGTTAATAATTTTTTTACAGAGCTAACCTCGCAAACGATGCGCTGCATCGCCGCAAACTCCGATAAACTCCGCGAACCGTTTTTTACCAAACAAAAAAAATACCTGAAACAAAAAGCCCGCGGCTTATGGCGGCAGCGGCAAAACGTCGTGGGAAAGACCGCGGCTAAGCGGCAAGTTTCCGCCGCTTGTTTGTTTTTTGAATTTCATGCCTGTCAGATGATTGCAGGGTACGAAATATTTGCCGTTTTTATCCGCAGTGGCAGATAAACGGTTGTCGGCGGACATTAACCGTAAATTTTTTTTAAGGAGTTCTAACGTGAAGAATTTGTTTTTCATTGGCGTAACGCTTATAGCTTTTGCTGTAAGTTCATGCGCGACGGCCAGCGCGCCGGTCGGCGTAACAACCCAAACTATAGGCAATCCCTATGTTTCTGCGGAGTTAAGGCCGGAGGACTACACTGTTCTTGGGCGCATTACAGGAACCGGCAAGGTAACATTCAATGCCGGCACGGGAACGTATACCGGCGATACCATGAAATATGGAGTTCTCGGGGACGAAATCGGTTCGGTAGGGCATATCGCCAATCAAACCAGCACATCCGGCTACGGGCTTTTCAAAAAGACAACAAGTACAGTAAACACGCCGGGCGGTTCCCGCGAGATGGCAATTGGTAATGCAACGTATGACCTGATCGAAAAAGCCAAGTCGCTGGGCGCGGACGCCGTAATTTTTGTAACAACTTCGGTTGAGGCTTCCGCCGACGCAAAGGCAAATACCAGCACTTCAACGGTATCGGTCAGCGCTGTTGCTATCAAGTTGAAGTAATGGCGGATTGAAACTACATGGCGAAGCGGCGGAAGGTGTTGGCATGATGTACCCTGCAATCATTTTGCCTCCCCGCCGTTCATGCCGGCAGTGCCCGGGGTTTGTGCCGCGGACACTGCTTTTTTTTGCCTTAACGCTGTTATCGAAGTGAACATTTTGCCGCCGCTATGCTAAATAAAAAGGAAAAGGTAAAAAGGCTGGCGGGCGCGTATGCCAATCGCCCTTGCCTTACCGACGGCACGGAGTGAAGGCGGCTTCCGGTATGCCGGCGCGTAGCGCATGTAAACCCGCTGGCGGGCCGCTGGTGGGTCAAAACACAAAGGCATAACGCCAGCGGCTGCCGGACGGCTGTTTTTCAAGCAGAGCGATAAAGCTATCGCCGCAAAAAACGGCGGCGTGGGACGCGGAACCTTCGAACGGCAGAATATTTTCGCCGATAACTTTGCCTTGACGCATGGCGGCGGCAGTCTTGTCGTCAATTTCACATACCGGAATGGCAAGCGCGTCAAAAATATGCTTGTTTATAGGTTGCAGCGCGTTCAGAATATCGGCGGGATTCGAGGCTTCCGGTAACAAGTGAATAGCATCCGTCAACGAGAACGCGCCCGCTTGCGTCCGTGTAAGTTCGGTAAGATGAGCGCGCGAACCGGCGGCAACGGCTATGTCCCGCGCCAAAGCGCGAATGTATGTCCCGGCGGAACAATGGATCTTCAGCCGGGCAAACGGCGGTTCATAAGAGCATAAGCTAAGCTCGTGAATTGTAACAAAACGGGGTTTCATCTCAACAGAAACGCCGCCGCGGGCAAGCTCGTGGGCGCGTTTACCGTCAACATGAATGGCCGAAAAAACCGGCGGTATCTGGGTTATCCTTCCGCGAAATCGCTCTAAAACGAGCTCTATAGCCTCTTTTGAAGGAACGGGCGCTTCGGCGCTTACAATGCCTTCGGGATCCAGTGTATCGGTCTCAGCGCCAAAACGCGCAAGCGCCTCGTAATGTTTACTACAGTTTGTAAAATAAGGGGTAAGTTTGAGCGCCTTGCCTGTCAAAACAACAAGAAGCCCGCCCGCGAATTTATCAAGTGTGCCGGTGTGTCCTACTTTTCTTGAACCAAGCGCCTTTTTTACCGGATTTAAGGCTTCAAATGAAGTAAGCCCCGGAATTTTGTTCAGTAAAAGTAAAGCGTCGCGCAAACTAGAATTTGAGCGTATCGCCGCCTTCGGGCCATAAAATGTCAATGATTTTATCGGCGGCGCCTTTCAACAGAGTTTCTGTGATATAGGCGGGATCATTTATTTTGGCTTTAAGTTCATCAACACGGCTTTTGCGTACATCAGGCGCGGCATAAACAATTTCTATGGCATTAAGCAAGTCCGCCTTTTTATACGCTTCTTTCGAAATACTGACCGTATCATCATTTTTGGCAATCTTACCAACCGGCGTACTTCTTCCACTCTCGTTAATGGGCTGGCTTGGTTCTATTGGACCTGTCCTTCCGATTGTCATACAATATCCTACCTACATCAATTATCGGCACAAACCAACAATTATTAAATTAAATAAAGCTATGCCTTCTGTCCGGAAACATATACGGAAAATTCCCCTTTCTGTTCAGGGCGTTTTTCCAATTCGTATAAAACATCCCTGGCAGATCCTCTAAGATATTCCTCGTATATTTTGGTCATCTCGCGTCCTATGCAAATGTAGCGTTCACTGTCAAATTCGATCAAATCCGTCAAAAGTTTTATAATTCGGAAGGGCGACTCGTACAAAACAAAGGCCGCGTCCTCATTTAAAAGTTCTTTTAAGCGGGATCGCCGCCTGCCGCTTTTAGGCGACAAAAAGCCTTCAAAAACGACCGTTTTATCCGCGCCGCCCGCCACACTGACAAGGCTCGCAAAGGCTGAAGGCCCGGGTACCGGAATTACTTTATGCCCCGCATCCGCAACTATTCGTGCCAGCACCGCTCCGGGGTCGCTTATGCCGGGGCTGCCCGCATCGCTCAAATAAGCCGCGTCCCGACCTTCGTTCAGTTCACAAACAATTTTTTCAGCAACTTTTCGCTCGTTTGCGGCTCTACATGACAGTAGTCTAGCTTTTATTTCAAAGTGTGTCAACAGTTTCAGGCTGTGTCTTGTGTCTTCACAAGCTATGAGGGGAACGGTTTTAAGCACATCCAGCGCCCGTAAGCTTATATCCCCCAAATTACCGATAGGTGTCGCGACAATGTATAATGTTGACATACTTTATTCGCAGTGGGGTCTAATACCCCGCCCCTTGGTGCGGTTGGAATCGGTAACATCAACAAAAAATGGTAGTAGCCGGGTTTGCGTAGCAAACCTCCATAGTTAATAAATTTCCTTGCAGAACGGACCTACCATCGCATTGAGTTTTGCTCCGCAAAACTCCCAAGCTCAACGAAGTTGAGCCCAACGCTTACAAGATACCGCGCCAGTTGGCGACCCCTTGTGGCGAGGAGGTTCATGATAATATCATATACATCCTTCTACTTCTCAACAACCATTTGCCATGGAGGCACATGCGCTCCGCGCTAGCGCCCAGAAATAGAGTTTTGCTTTGCAAAACTCCGTAAGATGAACACGCTCGCGTGTTCATCCATGCGCTCCGCGCCAGCGTATTCCCGCCAACGCAAACTTGTTTGCGCCGTTGGCGGCGGAGAGGCGTTCACTTCGATAGCAGCGATGGGAAAAAGGAAATGTCCACTTTTCATTTTTCATTCTTAATTGCTCCTTTTTACTTTTTACTTTTTATCTTTTACCTTTTTACCTGTTCCTCACTGCTAATTGCTCATTATTCGGGCTGTTTGCTGCCAGAGTCATTCGGCTTTGCCGGAAAACGGATCACCACGATGCCGCTGTGCCCCTTGCCGCCGGCCATCCTCTGCGCGCCGCCGCCCGAACCGCCGTTACCGTAGGTCTGACCGTCCGCGCCTTTACCGGCAGATGTCCCGCCGCCGTTACCGCCGCGCGAAAACTCACTGCCGGCTGCACCTTTAACCCACGCGGCCTCACCGTCCGGTTCCCAGGGAGCGCCGCCCGTACCACCGCTGACGGTTCCGTCTTGGCCGTTGCCACTAGCGCCGCCGCCGCCACTGCCTTTGGCGGAGTACAGGATGTTGTTGTTACTGCCGCTGCCGCCGGCTTTTCCCATTATCCCATTACTAGCGGTGCTCACTCCACCACCGGCGTGAGAGGTACTGTATCCTATGCCGCCGCCGCCGCCGCCGCCTGATCCGCCGGAGTTGCCGGGGTGGGGTGCAGTGTTATCGGTGCTGCCCCCGCCGCCACCGCCGCCGGGAACCGTGACAGACCCGATAGAGGATTGTCCTCCGTCCCCACCGGTTGTATTCCCGCCGCCGCCATTGCCGCCTGTCCCAACCGTTACAGAAACGGAACCAGCCGTCAGCATGGGGGTTTCCCCGGTTTTATACAGCGCCCCGCCCGCGCCGCCGCCTCCGCCGCCGGCATACCAGAATCCACCGCCACCGCCTCCGCCGCCCGCTACGATAAGATAGTCGAATTTAGCAGTTGCAAGATACTGGGTAGTAAGGTCATCGGTAGGAAAGCTGAGCGTGCCGCTCTTTATGAATGTATGTACCTCGTAATACTTATCATCCTTTTTTATAATGCTTACAACATTGTCTTTTGGTATTGACGTTGCCCAGTAACTTGTCGGCCAATTTGCGTCAACGATTTTTTCAAATTTCAGAATAAAGTCCTTTCTATAATCACCACCGTTAGTGCTTTTCGTTGATGTAATCTTCACGTCTGAATAAAAAGCGTAGATATTCTGGTTATTAGGATATGTTAGCGTCCATTCGGCGCCCGGCCCGCCTGGTGAAAGATCGCCGGAACCGGTCTCGCTTGCCGCCAACTCAACCCCGTCCCCACTCGAACTTGCGGCAATAGTAACGCTGCCGTAGGGAATGATAATCTTCTGCCCGTCTTGAACCAATACGTTTTGTATCCATCCTTCATTTTCGCCGCTTGTAAGTTCTATCGACTTGAGCGTAAGGTCGGGCTCGTAGCTTACGGTAAAGGTGTATGTATTTGTATTAGGGTTAGCGTCAGGCTGGGAAACCGTTATCGTATAGTCGGTCTTGCCTTCGGTAAGCGGAATCTCCGCTCCGGCATTCAACGATTCACCGGACAGATTTATTGATAGCTCCGCCTGCGGGTCTTCGGGTATCGCTATAATACTGAATTTTTGA
>JAISCO010000420.1 GCA_031265535.1 Spirochaetaceae bacterium
CGTTTTTCAATTCTACGGCGCCCCCGAGCTTTTCAAACTTCGTGTCTTTGAAATCGGGCTCTTCGTCTTCATTCACATCGGTCTTGTACCTCATAACGTCGTTGATTCTTTCCATGGAAGCGCGCATTTCCTGAAAACCCTGCCCCGATTCTATCAATCCATTTACCGGATTTAAGAACGAAGCCATGAAGCTTTGGAACGCGAGCAGCATACCCGCGGTAAACTGCCCGAGCATGATCAGCCACGCGCCGAGAGCAAGTATCACTATTCCGGAAACGGTTTGCAGAAACAGGGGCAATGTTCCCAGAAACTGATTCGTATTCGTAAACTCGACTATCGATTTGTTTACCTTCGCGTGCAAGCCCGCCCATTTTTCAAAGATGCCGTTTTCGGCGCCCGACGCCTTTATCGTCTCTATCATATCGACCGCGCTTACCGTAACCGAGTTCAGGCTGCCCAGGTCGCGCATCTGCGCCCGTGTGATGTTGACGCGCTTTTGGGAGATGAACCGCGCAAGAAACAGGTTGACCGCCACCGTAACCAGCCCGATAACGGTAAGCGGAACGCTGTACTTCAGCATGACGACAAGGTAAAAAACCAACAGAAACAAATTTATGAGTACCGGAGAAAGCTGCGCAATCAGCGTTTCGGCTATCCCCTCGTTTGAACTCTGCCGCAGAGCCAAGTCGCCCGCCATGCGCTGTGAGAAAAAGTTCATCGGCAGCCGCAGTATATGCCACATGAATTTTGCGTTTGATACTATGGCGAGCTTGCCTTCTATCTTCAGCATATAGATGCCGCTGACCGCGTTTACGATAAACTGAAACAGGATCAGGCAGGCGAAGGCGAGCAGGAAGACCGGCAGCCAGTTGCCGTTTTCGCCCGGCAATATACTGTCGGTAAATATCCTCGTAAATACGGGAGCCAATATGCCCGCGAAAGAAGAGAGCAAGTAACTGCTCATCACGAACAAAATGAGTTTTAGCGTTCCTTTAAGACTTTTCCGGGCAAATTCGATGACGCTTTCCGGTTTGCCGGCCGGCTCAAAATCCGGCCCCGGCTCGAAAGCCATGCAGATACCCGTGTAAGCGTCGTTCAACTCCTGCCCGCTTACCTGCACCGTCCCCCTCGCGGGGTCGTTCAGCAAGACCTTGCCGCCCTTAAAGCCGTTGAGTACTACAAAATGGTTGAAGTTCCAATGCAGGATGCAGGGATACGCCGCCTCTTTCTTCAGATCGTCAATGCTGTATCTGTATCCTTTGGCGGCCAGCCCGTAGGCCCTAGCGGCCTTGAGCATGTTGCGGGCGTTGCTCCCGTCACGGGAAACGCCGCAGTCATACCGCACCTGTTCGAGCGAAACCCATTTTTTATAGTACGCCAGTACCATCGCGAGACAGGCGGCGCCGCATTCGAGCGCTTCCATCTGCATGACTACAGGGACTTTGACGCGCTTCCCGCCTTTTACAGGCCCGGGGACGTTTTTTTTTCGTATACTCATCCGCTGCCCCTCCGTCTGACCTAATAGTACATTTTGAATGCGTTTATTCGCAAAGTCTGGTTTAATACCCCGCCGCAAATTTGCACGCAAACTTGTTTGCCGCAAATTTGCGCGCTCCGCGCTTAACTTGACCCACAGAAATTTTTAACCGCTAAGTCGAAGAAGTCGAATAAGTTTTCATTCAAATTACTCAAACCTTGAGCCGTTTTAGCCATTCTTTGTTGGCAATTTAGCTCCTCCGGCCCTTTTTTTCCTCCCTTCTTTACTTTTTCGACTTTGCGGTAAATCTTCTTTGGCAGCGCCATGTAATCATTCCCCGAATCGTGGGTCAAGAATAGTTCCTTCCCCCAGGTGTCTAATTGTTAATTGTTCACTGCTCACTCATCATTGCTAATTGCTAATTGCTAATTGTTCATTTCCTTCTTCCCCCTTCCTTCCCTCTTCCTTTTTACTTCCTGTCATTGTTAATTGTTCCTTTTTCCTTTTTTCCCTCTTCCTTTTTCCTTTTTACCTTTTTACCTTTTCCTTAGTTTACGTTACGGCATTTTTTATGCGATAGTTATTTATGATTAAACTTTCTTGCATGGCGCAAATGGCTTTACTGTTTGTATTTACGTCATTGATCACGGCGTGCGGTGGAGGAAAGCCGGAAATTCTGATGATAGACCCGAAATTTGCGGTTGTTGGACAGGATCTAACAATTATGGGAGAGGATTTCGGCGATGAACAAGGCGAATCTTTTGTTACGATTGGAGGGGTTAGTCCGACTCTTTCATCGTATATCGAATGGAGTAATACAAAAATTGTTGTGCGTATTCCTGATTTTGGAGAATCCGGCTTGATATATGTACACCGGCATAATCAAAAGAGTAATCCGGTACTGTTTTCTACATTGGGTTCCATGCCGGAATTTCCAAAATCACAGCTTGGCTATGCGCCGGTGATAAAGCAGATACGCCCCGCGTCCGCCGCTATTGGCCGGCTTATAGTGATACAAGGTAACGGTTTTGGCGGCGCGAGAAATGAAAACGCGGTGTTTTTTAGCTGGGCGGCGGAACAGCAGCCTTCTGTTCCGGCGGAAGTTTCGCAGGCTCAGCTTATCGAGGCGCGCGGATATGCCGGTGTTTATGAGGTATGGAATGAGAACGAAATACATGTGCGCGTGTGCGACGGCGCCGCCGGCGGCATTGTGGAGGTCGCTACGCCGCGGGGCAGGAGTAACGCCGCCGCTTTCAAGGTGGACACAAGACCGGGCGTCAAGACGATACGGGACAAGCGCACTTATGCTGTCTCTTACTCTGTGGATGTCCAGACAAAAAACGCCGAACCGCCTAATAGTATTTACCTGTGGTGCCCTGTTCCGGCTTCTACGGCGTCCCAACTGAACAAGGAAACACTTGCGGGCAGTTCAAAGCCGTTTATAAATGATTATCACGGGACTACATTGTTTCGACTTACCGATCTTAAAACGGACGATGAAAGGCGCATATCGGTTTCGTACCTTGTGGATGTATACAGCGTGGAAACGCGGATACAGTCTGAGCTTGCCGGCGGCGAGGCGAATTTGCCCATGCTAAAAGGCTGGACGCAGGCTTCGGCCATTGTGCCTTCAGATGACGCTGAGATAAAGGTATTGGCGGCTAAATTTACGGGTAACGAGCAAAATCCTTATTTGAAGGCTTACTCCATTTACAAGGGGCTTTTGGAGGAGTTTACCGTACTTGCGGGAAAAACGGATGTGTCAATCCGGCAGGCGCTGCTCGAAAAGGAACTGGGGCCTTATACGGCAGCGATACTGTACTGCGCGTTGTGCCGGGCCGCCGGTATTCCCGCCATCCCCGTTGCCGGTATTTTATGTGTAAAAACCGGCAGCGCACCCCCCCATTACTGGGTTGAATTCTGGATTGACGGTTTTGGGGCTGTTCCTGTCGATATTGCTTTGGGCGCCGGCGCCGCGGATGACTCTTTTAAGCTGCGCGATGATCACGAAACATATTATTTTGGAAACATAGATAACCAGCATTTGATTTTCTCTTATGGTGAAACTTTGCTTTCCCAGATAGACACGCGGGGCCGCACGGCAAGCCGTGAGATAAACTATGCCCTGCAAAATATATGGGAAGAAGCATCAGGCGGTATAGAGGCATACTCCAGCTACTGGAGCGACATCAATATCACCGGCATCTACTCAAACTAACCCACCAGTGGGTTTACATACGCTCCGCGTTAGCATCCCGGAAGCGTGGTTTCAGCCTCTGCTTTTGGTAAGGCAAGGGCGCTTTGCATACGCGGCTGCCTGCATTTTTACCTCTTCCTTTTTACCTTTTACTTCCCAGCCGGTTTACATACG
>JAISCO010000019.1 GCA_031265535.1 Spirochaetaceae bacterium
TTTTGTTAGATACTTTTCAAAAGCCCCAATGTTTTCAAATGAATTTATTGAATCACCGGCATTAATTGCTGTCAATAATTGATCGATTTCTTCCTGTGAAAGTACTTCAGCCATAAAATCTTCCCCCTATTGGACTATTTTAATGCTGTTCCTTCTTTTGTCAAGCCTTTTGTATAATTTTCTATAAAAAATTTAAGGGCGCATTGCATATAACATTCCGGCTGTATACAGCGTTTTAGCGGCGGGGCGGTTGATTATTATTTCAGCGGCATACAAATCATTATCCGCAAGTAATACCCAGTCTTCAACCTGCTTTTTCATATATTATTTTCCCTGTCCTTTCTACTTCATCAATAAAATAGTTTCCGCGTTTTTTTAGTAAATTTAATTCCGCTTTAGAATAAACTAATATATCAAGGGGTATCTTGCGATTAATTTCACACAATAAACCCCGTATGAAGATTTTTTTATTCAACCGTTCTTCATACGTTTTTGAGATGTGATCGTTATTTAATATTATCATAAGATCTATGTCGCTGTTTTCATCCGGATTTCCATTTGCATAAGAACCAAAAAGAATGATCTTATAAGGATCTGATGCTTTCAGAGAAACAATCAACTTTTCCAATATAATGTCAATGTCCATCCACCCATATTACCATTTTTTGATGTTTTGTCAACACCAATTGTTCATTTTTCTCATTATTTAACAAAATTTGCCGGTATTTCGCCTAACGTTCCGGCTGTTGCAAACCTACGGTTTGACAACGTTTTGGCCGACCGGATAAGGCTTTGCGTAGCAAAGACCAGGGCGTACAAAATGTGGCGGAGGTTTTGCGTGGGAATGAGCGAAGCGATTGAGCTAGCAAAATCGTAGCCCGAGCCGCCTACCGGCGGCATCCCCAGCGTAGCTGCGGCGCGTAAACAGAGCTGTTAGGCGAAGTTTTTTATTTTTTTATACCTCCATCATCCGACCGCGTTTTGCCGCAGACGGTAAAACGCGGGGCATTGAGTTTTCCTCAAACAATTCGAGAACGGCTGTTTCTATACAATCGTTTTGACGCGGTTGCAGTTTGTAATCATCTTTGATTACCCCGCCGTTGTTAAGCCGGTCTATGATCATATCGTAATACGGCTTGTGCAGTTCGCTTGAAACGAAGCTGCGGTTGAGGTCTTTGCATAAAACCAGTTCCGAGCCGGATCCGCCGAAAAGGATTTGTACAATATCTTTTTCCTTTGTTGCGGCTTTTATCAGCATCTCTACCAATGCCAGAGGGATTTGGCAGGAGTGAAACGTTTTGTCTTTCGAGACGTTTTTCACAAGGTCGAAATACCACCACGAATACGGCATCCGCCCTTTCGAGCCGTTTGCGATGTTTTGCAAAATCCGCCTGTCGGTCGGGTTCTTGTAAGGAACGGCGACATGGTCTTTGTAGAACTTGTTATGTTTTGATTTTGTCGCGTGTAAAATCGAGCGGTGCGCCGTCGTGAACTTGCCGGGAGAATGTCCGACATTGGTGTTGTACACCCAAACGTAATCAAAAACGTTGTAAGCGTTTTGATCCAGATAGTTTACGCGCAAGTAGGCGTTTTGCTTAGGGTAATTCATCATAAACATATTGCCGTCTGTTTTGAGAACGCGCATACTTTCCCTGGCGAGTTCAATGTACCAGGTGATATACTCTTCCCATTTCTGGGTGTATTTCGCTCCGGCATAATTGATACCCACGTTATAATCAGGATCGCCGTATACCATATCCACCGAACAGTCCGGCAGACGTTTAAGAGTTTCAAGAACATCTTCGTTGAAAACTTGATTGATAATGTTACTCATCTTCAATCACCCTCTTCTTGAGGCGATATTCCCGCTTTTTCAAAAGTTTGATACTCGCAATATCCAGCGGGTTTTCAAACGTGTACTTGTAAAGGCGCACACGAGTGCTCTCTTCGTCTTTCTGCTTGACCAGGTAACAGGTAGACAACTTCTTGATGGCAAGTTTGTTTTCTTGCTGCAAATCGTAGTAGAAGCGAAAAGGATTGTATAACTGGTAGACATTGAAGTTGTCGAGCCATCTTGTAGGCGGAGTGTTCTTCCCTTCAAAAACAGTAACTTCACCATTGTATTCGACGGTCAAATCTATCTCAATTTGAAGATCAGACACAGAAATTTTTTCGTCATCAATATAGTAGTCAAACGCAATGCTGGTCTTGCGTTCGCTGTTATACATTTTAGGCGATGCGCTGATGTCCTGATAAAGGAAATCGTGCAAAATCCTGTGGTTATTGACCAGCGACAGAATACTAGATTCAGAAATCGAGAAGTCGTTAAGCAGACTTGGACGGTAAGGCCAGTCCATCACATCCGCCTCTCCGATGCGTTCAAATGTGTGATAAATCTTGTCAAGGCACTTTATGAACTTGTGTCGTCCGTCCCCCAAGTGAATAATCGTGTAGCCTTCATTCACAAGTTTCTCTGGCAGCTTTGACAGGTCGTCGACTTTGGTCATGTCGTAGGGGTTGGTCGAGGAACCGGCATCCCGCAGTACCTCCTTGACGACATCGTTATCAAATACGAGCTTGCCCTTCCGCTGGCAGAGGTCAAAAATGTGTTCAATAACCTGTTTTTTTGTCATAAAACTATTATGGGGGACAGAATTTTTTATGTCAATGTATCAAAATGATACAATTTGTAGATTTTGCTGTTCACTTGCGGTGAATTTGCCACAAAAACCCTCGATATTCAGCCTCATAATTTGATTATCCCTCCTATTAAGAGGCTTAAATTGAAAAAGCGCAGTATAACGAGAGCGGCGGCGGCGGTGAGCAGGAACGCTATGTCGGTAACGCGAAGCGGCTGTCTTTTTGTTGGATGGTACACGCCGCAAAACCCGCGGCATTTCATCGCGCTGTATACCCGCTCGGCGCGGTCAAAACTTCGGAGTAAAAGCTGGCCTAAAAAACTTCCCATGTCCTTCATTTTTATAGCTTTTTCCGCCGGAGCCCGCAGCAAATACGCTGTCCACATGCATTGGGCTTCGTTTATCAATACGCTTATGTACCGGTAACTAAGTGAAAGCTGTACGCCGAATATGTTCAAGCCGCGTACTTTTGTAAGCAGCGCGCAGATCTCGTTAAACGGGGTTGTCGCTATCAGTATCAGCACGGCAAACACGGATAGCAGCGCCTTGAGCATGATAGAGGTAAAGGACACAAGCCCCGCGCTTACGGTTAGGCTGCCTATTGTAAAGGCTGC
>JAISCO010000078.1 GCA_031265535.1 Spirochaetaceae bacterium
GGATAAAGTTTTCTAAATCCCGCAGTATCGCCTGTTCCAAATCCGCTTCCAGATAGTTGTCTTTCAACCCAAAAACATCCAGAAAATAAGGGTCTTTAAAAATATTTTGAGGTATACGGCTTTTTTCTGACAACCGGGTATTGGCTATTTCCTTTCGTTCATATACTTTTCTTGAAATGGCATGGCGCAATTCCCTGACTCCAAGCTGCTGTTCCGCAGCATAACCGGCATAGAAAATCCGCGCCTGTTCATCTTTTACCTGTATAATCTCGCTAAAATGTGACCAAGTCAATTTCCCGGAAAGTTTTGAAATATTGCTTTTTTCGGGAAATAAATGAGCGAAATGACACATCCGGTATAAATTATTCTTGTTAAAACTGTTACCATATCTAAGCACCAATTTTCCCGACAGTGTCGGGAAAATTCGTTTTCCATATTCGGCCCGGTTGTCGTCAAGGATTGCGGTGTTTATAAAATGCCTGGTTTTCATGGTATAAGCCCATCCAGACAGGTCAATAATTCATTTAGGCTATTGTTTCGGTTACGGACACATAAATATAGATTCTCAAAATCAAGGCGGCTTACAATATCTTTTACAACATATTCATTTTTTGAGTAGCCGCTTGCTCTGCCTCCAGCTTTATATATGTTGTCTAAAACAAGTGCCGGGTGTGATATTTCTTCACTGTTGCCGGTTTGTATATTGATTCCGGCTATGGTGTTAATATTTTCAATCGGAAAATGCGGTAAAATAGTTTCATAATGTTTTTCCTCTGCTATGATCCACGCTTCAATCTCTTGAACAGCAAGAAAAATTTCCGTAGGAAGCACTTGTTCTAAATCAAAATTAAGCCCTTTTTTTAATTGTTGTACTGTTATTCCTTTCTTTTTTCTTTTTGGGTTAAAAAAATCCTGAAGTCCGATGATGCAATTATATCCAGATTCCTGAAGTTTTTGACAGTTATCCAAAATATCAGATTTTACCTTTCCATCTGTACCGCAGTCATATATCATCACAAAATACTCTTTCGGAATATCGGCTATAAAACTTTCGATACTTATATTGTGATGCAATTTACGCATTTCGTGTGTTTTGATTACTATTTTATGACTGCTAAAAAGCTGTTTAAGAAGCTCTGAAACAAATATTTGTTCTGTCTGCCCTTCAACAAAAAAGGCAATTTTTTTCATACAGGCTCCCATTTTGAATTGAGAAAATCGGTTCTAAGAAAATCAAAGTTATTCAAACCGGTATATTCAAATTCGTCAAATTTTTCTTTTGAGTTTTGATAATTGAACACCTGACATTCTCCCCCTTTGCGTTGGATAACCTGCCAGTATTCAAGCGGGACGGCATTCATCACAAAACGGTCGTTGGTTGACATGATAAGCTGGATATTATCATTTTTTTCAGCGATTTCGATGAGCAGATTTATTAGCCTTGTCGAGCGGTCAAAATCAAGCCCTTCGCCAATGTCATCAACAAGGATTGTTGTTGGTGTTTTCATCATTACATGATATGATAAATGTATTATAATAGATAAGGCACGGAACATTCCCTGAGACATATCGTTTTGAACAACAAAAGCGCCCCTATCCTTTTCAGAAACAAATAATGTGTAATCTTCTGAACGAATATGCTTGCTTAAATATTGCCAGCGTTGGACATCAATGTCAGTCAAGTCATATCCGATACTGTTCATCAAAAGCAAGACGGTTTCTTTAAATTTGTCTTCAAATTCAAGTTGTCCTACAACAAAAACCTCAACAGGATTGTTCGAATTACCATCAAGGATAACATTTTTATCTTCAATGGCTTTCCCATATTCCTGATTCATTGATGAGCCAAAAGAATAATAGCGCACACTATCTGCCCATTTATGTATTTTTTCAAGATATGGGTATTGTATCTTGTCCCGCCTTGATACAACCAGTGTATCATCCGGCAATTGAAATTCAATTTTTTTATCTTCCCGCACGGCAAATATTTTTCCTCTACCCGTATCATCACGTTCTATCATAGCAGTATTATTAATAATAAGTCGTTCGGTTATTATTTTTTCATTTATTTTTAAAAGATAGGAATAAATATCAGATCCATCCGTAAACTCAATGCTGTAGTCCACCTGATTTTTGAAGCACCTGTCCAAAACAAGGTGGCTTAAAGTGTCGATGGTCCTCAAAGAACGCGTTTTGCCTGTTGCGTTCTTGGCCGCAAACAAATTGATTTTCCCAAGCTCAAACCTTTTAAGCGCCCAGTAATTTGGCTCTCCTTCAAATTCGTGATAATCAATTTTTCGTAAAATCATACATTTCCTCCTTCTGATATTTCCATCGGCCTAATCATGGACTCGATAAACGTTATCTCGTCCTGCGTTAAGCCGTATTTCTTGTACAGTTTTTCATACGTCCATGGTTCTGAAAAATACTGCATGGGGACATAAACAAATAGTTCTCTTGTTATATTTTGCGAATAAATAAACTAGAAATGAAAAGTCCCGGCGTTTGACCATGCTGCCCATGAGCAGAGACCATTCTGAAAACACGATATTACCATAACGAGCGGCGACTTTCGCCAGTTTAATGTAGTATAACGCAAGACTTTCCTATGGAGAATAGAGTTTGGGTTGGGGGACAGCAATTTTATTTGCGGTTGGGTTTAATATCCTGCCGCAAATTTGCGCCATCCGCGGCGGCGGGGTACTACACTGACCCACAGAAATTTTTAACCGCTAAGTCGAAGAAGTTGAATAAGTTTTCATTCAAATTGCTCAAAACTTGAGCCGTTTTAGCCATTGGACTTGTTCAACAACTCGGTTAGTTGTTTCACAAGTCTCGCAAAATGCATGGCATTTTGTAGTTTTTAAGCGGAATTTGTTCGGAAACTTCAGTTTCCGAACAACTCTATTCTTTGTTGGCAATTTAGCGCCCCCGGCCCTTTTTTTCCTTCCTTACTTTACTTTTTCGACTTTGCGGTAAATCTTCTTTGGCAGCGTCATGTAATCATTCCCCGAATTGTGGGTCAAGTGTAGGGCGGGGTAGGGGAGGGCGGTTCGAGTTGGCCGCGCCAACAAAATGGCAGCAAACGGGTTTGTGTGGCAAACCCGTTTGCCACACAAAGCTCCGCAGATGATAAATTTCCTTACCCGATAGAAGCTCCCGTTCCGCCGCCAACGGCGCAAGCAAGGCAAACGTTAGCGGCAAACCCAAAACCAGAACATAGAAATATGTTAAATTCGGCGGCGTGCAAAATGCCATAAAATCTGTGAAATGCCGGTTAAATCCGCACTTTTATAAGGAGTTTTTTTACCGGCGCGGGTGTCCCCACCACACAAGACGGTTTGTGGGCGTCTTCCGGTGAAACCACGATAAAATCCCCCGCTTGCAGCAATACCGAACCATAGACAGGAGGATCGCGGTAAAATGTAATATCTTTTTCGTCACTGTAAGGCACTATGGTTTCCAGTTGCTCCCTCCGGGCTAATCCAAAAAATTCCTGACCGGAAGCCACATATTGTATGTCAATCATTTTGTTGTGGCTTTCAAATTTAGCTTCTTCCGGCAATTTTGTGGTGTATTCCTGTACACGCACGGTAACATCCGGCGAAAGTTTAATTTCTCCTACAGGTAATTCTGTCAAATCATCGCGCCGCAGAAATTCATAGGCTAATTTAAACTTTTCATTCATGTAATCATACT
This sequence comes from Spirochaetaceae bacterium, assembly GCA_031265535.1. GTDB lineage: Bacteria > Spirochaetota > Spirochaetia > Treponematales > Breznakiellaceae > JAIRMY01. The sequence goes on from JAISCO010000078.1 coordinate 3,700, forward strand.
TTTCAACAAAAAGAATATTACTCGCAAACATTTTCTACTCCTGTTATTCGCAGTTGGGTCTAATGACCCGGCAATTAAATAATTGTATTAATTAAAGGGCGTTTACGGCGTTCCAAATACCTTCGTTCACCGGAATCCCTAATTTTTTATTTTCCTCTATAAGCCGTTTTTCCCGCTCGCTTGGATAACGTATTTCAGAAAAACCTTCCGCAAAGGGGGCGGCTTTTATATCCGCTATAATAGCGCCGATTGTTTCCGCCGTTTCCGTAGTACGGGCGCGAACATCAATAGCGATGAACACCTGGTTAAGCCCATACTCATCTTCCGGCGTATTGCCCTGCCTGCCGATTTCGTATACCGGTTTGCCGCCGGACAGGACAGAGGCTATCATATCCATCAGAATAGATAAGCCGGAGCCTTTCCAAAACCCGATAGGAAGGGGTCTCCATGTCTTGGCGATAATTCCCGGATCGTCCGTCAACCTTCCCCGCTCGTCATATCCGCCTGCCACAGGGAGTTTTTCCCCGGCAAGCCGCGCCGATTCGAGGCTTCCATAAGAAAACTGCGCCATAGCGCCGTCAAACATCACATAGCTGTCTCCGTACGGAATGCAGAAAATGAGGGGGTTATTTCCTATGCAAGGCTTCTTGCCGCCCCATACCGGCATATTAGGCATACCGGTAGTCCAGCATATAGCCGCACAGCCCGCGCCCGCCGCTTGAACGCCGAAAGCGCCTCCGCGCATCCAGTGATTGGTGTTTCGCAGCGCGGCGCAGCCTATCCCGTTCTCTTTTGCCAGTTTTACCGCCCTGTCCATGCAGAAGGCGGCGTTAGTGTTTCCCATGCCGAGTTTCCCGTCCCATACTTCCAGGGCGCCCAAAGACGAAACACATTCGGGGCGCTCATTCGGCTTGATGTATCCTTTCTTTATCATGGAAATGATGCGCGTGAACCGGTTTAATCCATGTGAATAGACCCCGCATAGTGAGGTATCGGCAAGGTTACGGGCGCAGGCACAGGCAATATCTTCATTCGCGCCGTATTTTACAAGGCGTTCCTTCATTACCTTATACAGCGTATCATAGTTAATTCTCATATTCCTCTTAAATTATGATTACCCCCCCTTAACCTGTCAACCCATTTGCCATGGAGGCACATGCGCTCCGCGCCGGCATACCCAAAGCGGCCTTCACTATGTGCCTCCGATAAGGCAAGGGCGGTTGGCATACGCGACATTAACAATGAGGAATGAGCAATTAACAATGAACAATGAACAATGAGGAATGAGGAATGAGCAATTAACAATGAACAATTAGGAATGATAAAATAGGTGACTAAAGTCGGTAAATAATGTAAACTTGTCGAAGGTATCGACAAGGGAAGGCTAATGGTTCGTTGTTCATAGTGGTCTTCGAGACCGG
>JAISCO010000079.1 GCA_031265535.1 Spirochaetaceae bacterium
GCATTGCATTGGCCTTAAAACGGCTTGCGGTAATTTTATTACCATTCTGTCCGGGCACAACGCTTATGGTGTATGAGCCTGTTGTCCCGTCATCACCGGCTAAATCCAGCGGCCCTTCGGCTGCCGAACATGCAACGATTACCGCCATGGCGGCTATGGCCGCTACGCTTAGTAGATACGTTTTTTTACGCATAATAGTTCTCCTTCGCCTGCTCACAGGCTTAAATTATGGTATTTATATTATACATATATTCGGGATTTATTTCAAGAGAGTCATAGACCAGAAAAAAGAAAAGAGCTATGCAAAATCCGTTGACGGGCTTCGATAATCCGTGTTAATTCGCGGAACATTTTTCTATTCAAGAGGAGTCGCTGTTTCCACCAGCCAGCGGGTTTCTCATACCTCCGCGCCGGTACCTTCCCGCCGCCGCAAATTTGTTTGCGCCGTTGGCGGCGGAGCGGCGTTCACTCCGGTAGCAGCGTTCGAATCTTTGTTAGGAGAGACGCGCTGTTTCTATACATCATCAACTTTTTACTTTTTCCCTTTTACTTTTTCCTTACTATTTGGTTCTTAACGTTTTAACGCTTTTTTCTCTATAAAATGCCACGACATATAAGCCATACTGAAGACCGTTCCCATTGCTGTCAGAATGGCGGCGTTTTTGTTCAAACTATAAAACCCGAGCGCTATGAATACTTTTAATAGCGGGGCGTGAAAAATATATATGCCGTACGAATAATCGCTGTATTTTCCTATGCTTTGCAGGCGCGGAAGATTAAAGGCAACAACCATGATTACAATACCAAGAGCGGCCGGCAGAAAGAGTTCCATTACCCCCCCCCCCCCCTCAGCATTAGGCGTTAATAAGTATTCCAGAGCGACTATAATTATTCCCGGCGCAATAAAATAGTTTTGATGTTTTTTTATCCATTCAAAATTTATTAGACAAAATATGCCGGTCGCGAAATACGCGATATAATCCGATGATTCCCCTATGCCATGCAGCAGAGGGCTGTTGGAGTTTTGAGCGATTATACGCCACAACTGGCTGTAGAAAAAGCCGAAAATATATGCCAAACCAAGAGCGATATTGATTCGTCCGCGTGTTTTAAGTTTAGCGAGCGCAAAAATTATAAGCGGTATAAGTATATAAAAAAATACTTCTATTCTGATAGTCCAAAGAGAGCCGTTTATTTCGAATACCCGTTTTACCTCCCCTCTCCCCATTGCGTCCGCTCCAAAAACACCGGGCAGTCCGGGATGTACAAAATTCAAAAAAGACAAATTAGCGACTATATATTTATACAACGCGGGCGACGTAAAATACTCTTGCGCCGGCAATGTAGAAAAAAGCGAGAGCCCCGCGGCGCACAGCAGTATCACAAAGCAATATGCCGGCAAAAGTCTGCGGCAGCGTTTAATAAAGTATTCTTTTATATTTTTAGATACGGCATAGCTCCTTGTTATCAAAAAGCCGCTGATAATAAAAAAACCGCACACCGCGACATGTCCGTTAAATAATATACTTAGCGGATAAGCGAACCCCGCGTGTCCCAGGGCGACAGAAAACGCAAAAACAAGCCGCAAAAAATTAAAATTATTATTTTTGTCTATGCATGGCAGAAGTGAATCTATTTTTGTAAACATGATCCATTTTCCCATTAAAAGTAAATCATGTCTATACCTGAAGCAGCAGTTTTACTTTTAACACTAAAAATTGTTCCAAAACCTCAGTTTTGAAACAGCAGTGCCGCAATCTAAACTTAACCCCCAAAAATTTGATGAGCAACCACAGGGCACGCGCTTGCCCTGTGGTTGCGGTCTTAGGTTCGGTATCTTAAGTGTTGCATTGATTTGAGTGGGGGCTCGTTCTGTTAAGTTGCTTTTAAAAGAAGCCATAAATTACCGCATTTATCTTCTCGCGCCCCACAACGTGTTATAGAGCGCTGATTTATGCCATAATTGTTCGTTAATGGCGACAACGCCGTATTTTTCAATCATCCCCCCCCCCCCCCGTTCATGCAAAGAACGCCCCAGTCCCAAACCCTCTCCGGTATACACACCGCCTATAGATTCGATTAAAACCGGGAACAAATCAAAATGGGAAAAAATCCGCCCCTTCGCCGAATTAGGATTCAGGGGCGAGTTGATAAAAATATTAAGCGGGTACCTGTTGTATGCGCTGCCGCCATTTTTAGAAAAATAATCCTTTTCATGCTTTGACGCCGACGCTTTTATCTTAAATTTTTCAGGAAAAATCGATGAATCCTGATAAAGATGATCGCCAAGAATCACAACGGTCGTATTTTCATAAAAATCCTGTTTCTGAATCCACTCGACAAAGCCGGATAACTGTTTACTCGCATCCCGCAATACATTCTTATATTGGGAATCGAAAACCACTTCTGCCTCTTCGTCAAGGTATCCGCCGAGCGGGTGGGTATCCACCGTTAAAAGAGTTATAAAAAACGGTTCTTCTTGCGCTATATCTAAAATCATATTTTTTGCAAAACGATATAATTTTCTGTCCTCAATTCCCCACCATACGCGGTAATCCTCTGGAATAAAATTATTATCACGAAAATAGTTATAATCAAAAATTATGGTATCCTTATGAGTTTTGAAATACTTGTCTCTCCCGCCAAAGGCTATATCCGAACCAAGAAAAAAATAACTGCTATACCCCGCGTCATGCAGAATATCACCTATACTGTAAGCTCCCGGTAAGAATGCGTCTCCCAACTGCCCGTAATTACCCCCATCCGATCGGTTAATAAATGGTACCGCTAACGGAACGCCGGAATAATATGCGGCTATTCCCGCGATAGTCCATTCGGTTCCATAAAGTTGAACGGCTCCGCCGATTCCGTTATTACCGCTGAAATTAATATGTTTCTTTGCCAATTCAGTAATCTCCGGAATTAAGTCTTCCGCAAACGCGCCGCCGTTTTCCACTGTCAAAAAACCGGTTTCAAGAGATTCAATAATAATGACGATTAGATTGCGTTTTTTTTCAGGAAAAGTTATCGCTGCGTCATTCGGGAAAATGTAATGTTCTTCATAAAATGTTGACGGTTCTTTTAAGGTTCCCGTCAAGTATTGAGGCAGGCCGGTGACCGCCACCGTATACATAATTCCTGTCGCCAGAAGAATTACGACAATGTATTTTAAGGGTTTTTTGAGTTTTGAAAATGGAATGAAAACAGCGTATCCGTTAACGTATATTTTTGCCGATAAAACATATAAAAAGAATATAAGTATAAACAGAGCGTTAATAAATGGCCTTATGAAAAAATATTTTACCATGCTGAAATTCGCTCCGGTTTTTGGCAGCGCAAGATGAAATATAAGCTGTTCAATTGGGACTACATCATGCACTTGAGTAAATTCCAATGACACACAGATAAGCAGTAAAAATATCCACAGTGTGATAATGACATATTTAGGTATCCTGTTAAATTCGCAGATAAGCGTTATATTCTTTTTTCTGACTCGCGCATAAATAAATAATGCGGCGGAACTTATAAGACAAGATACAACTACAAATTTTATATTAAATATCCACAAAATTTCTAGCGCGCTTACAGGTAATTTAAATTTATACAATGAAAAGATAAACAAATAGAGCAGTGAAAAAAAGACTGCTATTTCTATGTATTGTATGATATGAGCGGTCATTCGCTTTTTTTGACGGAAAGTAAGCGCATAATAGAAAGAATAAGGTATCGCCGCTAAGGCAAAAGTAATAATCAAAGTCCAAAGCGTATGCATACTTATTAACAAGGGGGCTGCCTCCTGTGGAATTTGGCCAAGCCATGCTTGGCTTGCGGAAACTGAAGTTTTCGAACAACTCTAATATAAATAATCGGTATATAAACCGGAAACGCCGCTTTTCATTATTTGATATGCCTCTTCAAACGCATTTACCGTATGAACATATACACGTTTATCGAGTTTTGTTAATTCATTGACAAAGTTTTCTGTCGCTCTGTAAGGCCACATTGTTACAGCATAAATACTGTTATGATTTTTGACGAATTCCACTACTTCTTCATCTGATTGCAGACTTTGATATAAGGTATATATTACATTTTTAAATGGATAAATATCATATATTATTTTAAGCATTTGAGGATAATATATTTGCGGAATAAATCTATCTAATATTTCGATATTTGTTTGCCCGGCTGCTTTATATATCGCCATAAATTGATTTGTGACTATATTTTTTTGTGTTTCCTTTGTATCGGTTACAATAAATATATCCCTGTATTTTTCCATAAGTGTTATAATATCATCTATATCAAGCGTTGTATATTTTCCATATATTTTTTCTGATTTCCATTTTTCATTTATGGGAGCGCCTATCCATACCGCTTGAGTCATTTCTTTCCCGAGCTTCCAATCGTGCACTGCCGCAAGTTTACCGTCTTTCGTTAATAAAAAATCAATTTCAAAAACCCTATGCCCTCTCTGGTAATTTTGTTCAATAGCTTCCAAAGAATTTGTGTAGGGTATAATTTCACCGCCAGTTCCATACAAAGCGCCGCCGGCATGAGCTACTAATAAAGTATCAATTCCCTCCCCAGTTATTTCATTTTCCAAATGGAAATCATAGTAATTGAGCGTTATTCCTTTTATTGTTTTATATCCGGCATAAAATACTGCCGGTAAGCTAAATATCATATAGACAGCCGCAATCAATTTCAAAAGCCGTCTTTTACCCGCAAGCGCCATTCCCCACCTCTACTGTTTGTTTTGTAGGATAGTATACTCACCACTAGTAGTCCGTGTCAAGCAGAAAATTTCTAATCATCAGCAATTCCGATTTCAAAACGAAAATCAGCGCAACACGGATGGCACCCGCAAATAGGTAAAAAGGAAAAGGTAAAAGGTAAAAGCAGAAAATTTCTAATTTGTGGCTAACGGGAATTCCCGCGAACGCATTTTCCGTTAAAGTTTTAGGGAATTATTGCAAAACGGTGATTCTTTCTTGAATACACGGCGCGGCCGCATACGGCGGCTGCCACAATCCCGCGTAAGGGAATAGTATTGACAGCGCCGCTCAAACTGCGCGGCGCTGCCAATACGCGGTTATACTATCAGTACGCCGGCGTTTTTCATCGCGGTTAAGGCTTTTTCAACAGAACCTTCGGGGAAGTTTACGCCGCGTACGGCGTCACGCAGAAGATAAACGGTTAAGCCAAGTTTTACGGCGTCCATCGCGGAAAAAAACACACAGTAATCTGTCGCGAGTCCGCCCAAATAAACGGTTTCAACGCCAAGACCTTTAAGGAATCCCCCCAAACCTGTCGCCGTTTTCCTGTCATTTTCAAAGAACGCGGAGTAGGAATCAACAAACGGACGAAAGCCTTTGCGCACGATAAGTGTAATAGGTTTTATATCCAAATCTTTGTGAAATTCCGCCCCTTCCGTACCCTGTACGCAGTGGTCGGGCCAAAGAACTTCGCCTTCCGCCGGTGTTCTGCCGCCGGAAAGGAAGGAACAATGCCCCGCGGGATGCCAGTCTTGAGTCGCTATCACAGGCGCGCAAGCCGCGTTGAAGCCGCGGGCTATCTCATTTAGCGGCTTTACAACATCGCTGCCGTCTGTTACCGCGAGAGCGCCGCCGGGGCAAAAATCATTCTGCACGTCAATTTCAAGCAGCGCCGATTTTTTAAAATCGATATTCATTTACCCTCCTACCGCCACCACTCGAATAACATCATTACTCCCGGAAGACCTGTAGCGAATAATCCCTCAAGTATGCTCAAACAAGGGAAAATTTTACCAAGCGGTTTAATGTTCAAACCTAGCTGCAAGAAGCCCTCCAGCCACAGAATCGCCCACGCCGTCCAAAGGATAGCCATGGACACCATACCGCTTTTGACACTGACTACCGCGCTTATAGCCGAGAAAACCACTACACAGACACTGTACCAGCCGAACGCCCGCAGGTCGAGTTTTAACAGGTAGTTGGCGGCGATAAACAAATAGGTAACGCCGAATAAGAAGCCTGCCGCCGCACTGTTATAATGCATGACAACAGAAGTGTCCGCCCTGAATAGTCCGATAAAATTACCAATGACGAGTATTGTACCCGTTACAACATTGATAAACGCCGTGGTTTTTGCGTCCCAATTTGAGATTGCCGCAACACCATTCATGATTAGGGTTATGCCTACGAAGAGAAGGCAAAGACCTAAGAAACCCATAAGAACCTCCTAAGTTCTGATTGCCTTACTTCAACCATGCGCTCAGTTAGGATTAAAGAACGAATGGGAGGAAGGATAGAGATAGTTAAATAGATAATCCGTGATTAGTCAACCCACCACAACACACCCACCACAACAAGAAGGAAGAAGGAAGAAGTAAAAGGTAAACTTTTTACTTCTTACCTCTTATTTCTTACTTTAAAGAGGGGAAGCGCATTTATCCAACGCTACAAAAATTTTGAAGTTTATGATAAATTTTTTGTCGCGGCTCCCCCTCGCTACATAGTCCTCATTCCGCTGCGCTCCATTCCGGTCTATTCCTTCCTTATAGAGTAAAGCAGGCGGCAAAACGTCAGGCAAAACAGTGCACCGCACTGTTTTGTCCCCACCCACTAACAGTGGCTAGTGGACAGCTTTTCCATCTCTGCTAATCACTAAGCACTTCCTGCATATAGCGCTAAAAGTAAAACTGCTGGTGTTTGAGGGCAACCGGTTAACCGGCGTGCCTATCCCCGATTTGGTTACCGCTATCGGAGAGAATGTGTTTTCCTACAACCCATTAACCAGTGTAACTATCGGGGCCAATGTCAAATTAGGTGCTGATGTATTCGACGGCGACCTTGCGGATGTTTACACAAGGGAAGGCCGCCGTGCGGGGACATATATATCCCGCGACAGTTGGACATGGAGAAAGCAGCAGTGAGCAATGAGGAATGAGGAATGAGCAGTTAGAAATTAGTAATGAGCAGGTGGATCTCATTGTTAATTGAGCTTGTTCCAAAACTAATTAACTATGCGCTAAAGCGCATGGTTTTGGAACAGCCTCAATTGTTAATCGTTAATTGTTAATTGTTAACTGTTATTTATATTCATTATGAAGGAGTTAAACATGATGAGTGTAATTCGCGTCGCCATTTATGGCGCAATTTGTGTAATTTGTGGCTATTGGAATAGCTAAGAGAGATGAAAGATGAATAAGTTAACGTATCCAGAGAAAGCGGACGGCCTCGCGCTCGTTTACCGCGTCCAACTCATGATGGTCGGAGGTGACGAAAACACTGTCGATACAGAAAGCGGTCGCAAGACCTATAGCATCCGCCAGGGAAACGCGCCGGTAGAACGCTTTGATACGGGCGGCCTCGTCAAGCAGGGGGCGCGGGAAGGTGTCAATGATTTGTATCGGGGATTCAAAGGCGCACATAAGGAATTCGCCCAGTTTGAACGCGTCATCAAGACGGAGACGGTCATAGTAAACTTCAAGCAGGTTGATGCTGTTCATATAAACCTGCGTTTCACCGGCATCTACCGCTTCGGTAAGCAATTCTCTGACTTTTTCCCAGCCGTCCTCCTTGTTCAGGAAAGCGAGCAGGGCGCAGGCGTCGAGGACATAGTTCACTGTTTGCGCTCCCGCTCTTTTTCGCGGAGATCCTCGATTTCCTGTTCCAATAGATTTTCGGCATGGTGGCGTTCAAGATACGCGCCGGGGGGTTCTACGCCGGCGTACAATCCGCACAGACGCTCTACGGCGGCGAGCATGGATTCTCTGGTTTTGGGCTCGACTGCGCGGGGATTTATCTCTAGGCAGAGGAGGGAACCGGGGGCAAAGGTCTCCGGCAGGGTCAGGTCAAGATGTACCCGCCGGTCGGGCGGAACGGCTACCGTTTTTGTCAGTGTCATGATGAGAGCAGGGTAACACAAAAAAATAAAAGGCTGCTAGTGGTTGGAGTGGTTAGTGAACAGTTAGCAATTAGGAATGATAAAATAGGTGACTAAAGTCGGTAAATAATGTAAACTTGTCGAAGGTATCGACAAGGGAAGGCTAATGGTTCGTTGTTCATAGTGGTCTTCGAGACCGG
>JAISCO010000111.1 GCA_031265535.1 Spirochaetaceae bacterium
CTGTACTGTTGCCGACCCTGTGGAAATCTTCTGGAATGACCGCGACACGATCAGCCGGCCCATAGTCCTGTCAGGCGAGACCGACGAGGTGCTTTTAGGCGTTTATCCCCTTGAAGAAATGGATTTGATGGTTGATGTGGTTCATCAGTGTCTTGTCGGCGCCCACGGTGATGAATGGGTGCGATATGTCCGTTAAATAAGCGGCTGGCCGCCGCCATGCTAAATAAAAAGTAAGAAGTAAAAGGTAAAAAGCCCCGACCGCCGCTGTCGAACCTAAGGCCGTTCCACCCCCCATGCTAAGTAAAAAGTAAGAAGTACAGCCGCTATCGAAGTGAACGCATCTCCGCCGCCAACGAGGCGCAAACAAGTTTGCGGCGGCAAAACGCTAACGCGGAGCGTATGTAAACCCACTGGCCGGCGCGTATGGCAATCGCCCTTTTCGGACTGACGGCACAAAGTGAAGATCGCTTTCGGTATGCCGGCGCGGAGCGCATGTGTCCCCATGGCAAATGGGGGGTCATATAAAAAATTTTTGTTTGATATACTGGCGCTTAACATGACAAAAAAGAGAGTAGCTGTGCTGGGCGCGACAGGCTCAATAGGTAAGAACACGCTTGACGTGATACGGTCAGGCAAAGACACGTTTGAGCCCGTTCTATTTTCCGCGAACAGCAATGCCGCGCTGCTCAACGCCATTGCCGCGGAATTTCCACGCGCCAAAATCGCGTTTTCCGGGCCGCGAAAGACGGCAGAGGCGGCAGGCTTTGACAAACGGAACGGGGTTTACTTAGGACGCGACGGCCTGCTTGCCGCCATTGCCGATGCGGGGGCGGACATTACACTAAACGGGATTTCCGGCGCGGCGGGATTAGAGCCGTCTCTCGCCGCGCTCAACTCCGGCAGCGCTCTTGCGCTTGCCAACAAAGAAAGCATGGTGATGGCGGGGGCGCTCGTGTTAAAAACAGCGGCGCGGCATTCACTGCCTGTGATACCGGTCGATTCTGAACATTCGGCCATCTTTAACTTACTGCGCCGGCAGGGAAGGGAAGGGCTTAAAGAAGCGCTGCTCACAGCTTCCGGCGGGCCGTTTCGCACATGGAGCAAAGAACAGCTAAAAAACGCGACCCTGAAAGATGCCCTCGCCCACCCGACATGGAAAATGGGAGCAAAAATCACGATAGATTCCGCGAGCCTCGCAAACAAGGGGCTTGAGGTGATAGAGGCGGCTCGGCTTTTTGACCTTAACGCGGACAACATAAAGGTTGTAATCCACCCGCAAAGCATAGTTCATTCCATGATTCGCATGAATGACGGGGTTGTCTATGCCCAACTTTCGCGCCCCGATATGCGCCTGCCCATACACGAGGCGCTGCGCTACCCGGAAATCGCGCCTTCATTGGGTAAAGAAGAATTAGGGTTTGAAGACCTTTGCCTGAGTTTTGAAAAACCCGACCTTGACCGTTTTCCAATGCTCTCGCTCGCGTACGAGGCGCTTCGCGCCGGCGGCTGCTATCCTATAGCATACAACGCCGCAAACGAATATGCGGCGGACGCCTTCTTTAACGGAAAAATCCCGTTTACCGGCATAAGCGATCTGTGCGCTCGCGTGTTAAGCATGGATTGGAGCGGCGAAGCGGATGATTTGCCGTCAATTTTGGAAGCCGACCGCAGAGCGCGCGCCGCCGCCGCCGAATTATAGCAGTAACTTAGCGTTATTAGGGGTGTTCCCGCATACGCAAAGATTCCAAGTAAAAATCTTCGATAAGTTGTGGTAAATTGTGTTTTTTGCGGCAAATTCACCGCATGTGAACAGCAAAACCTACAAGCGCAGCAGTCTGCTAAGGGGAATCAAAAAGCCCCCAAAAACCGGCGACACCGGAAGAGGGGGCTAAGGAGAGAACTAGCTTATGCAACATCTAGCTCAAAATAAATTTACTGAACTAAAAACAAAAAGTCAACACGCCCACCAGCACCCACCAGTGGGTTTCAGCAATTTTACTTTTAACACGGACCGTCCGTTAACGCGCACGTCAAAAAGCGCGGGGCCTGTCAGCCGAAAAAATGGGGGCCACCCATCCCGGCGGGCCCCACCCCCATTTTTTCGCTGCCACCCCGGCCCGAAAAGGTGCGCGAAACATTGAGCGCGTTTTACGATAGGGCGGCTGGCCGTGGCGCGAAATATTGTCCCGTATACGATAATGCCTTAACGCCCAATTTTTCGTAGAACATTACGGTTGGACATTTTTTTAAGGAATTGCTGCCTGCCGTTTGGAACGCGGGGCGGTTTTTAGGCATTTTAAAGAAAGACGAGCAGGGAGAAAATGCCTAAAAACCGCGCGGAAAAAAACCGCGTAGCGGTTTTTTTTATTATTGCAAGCAAATTTTGACTTGTTGCCGGGTAAGGTTTGTAACAAAATTGTAAAAGTAAAACTGCTGCACGCCCTACAGTGGGTGTCAAGCCCACAAGTGGGTTTTACGTGCGCCCCGCGCCGGCATACCCAAAGCGGGTTTTGCTCCGTGCCTTTGATAAGACAATGGCGATTGGCATACGCACCCAGCAGCCTGAAGTTACTTTTTTCTTAATGAGGCATCCATCCCTTAGGTTATTTTTTGAAATGAGGCATTTCGGTGCCGCCTAAAATTGCCTTTTGCGGTAAAAGTTGATGCTGATTTTCGTTTTGAAATCGGAATCCCTGATAGTCGGAATGTTCAAAGGATTTATGGGTGGAACAAATCCTTACGGCGTATTTGTTTTCACTTCCCACGGCGCATAGCGCCGTGGGAAGTGAAAGATTGGTTGAAGCGGAGGCGCTGTAAACGGCCATAGCGCGGCTCCGCAAATTCAGGATGCGCCAATATGCGAAAGGAGTGCGTTATAGCGCTGTTACGGCTTGTTAGAAAACTTCATCGGCGAGCGTATTTACGAATTCGCTTACATCTTTTGCGGAAAGGCTTTTGAGCGGCAGCGTTTTATGCCGACTAACTATGCCGGTTCCGCCGTCGTACAGTTCCACGTCAGCCTCGCCTTCGCTCAGGCTAAGGCGCAATATCCAGCGGCACGAGGCGGCAGTCTTTATATCGAAACCGGCGCTGTTTAACGCTTTTTTTAGCGCTCCGGTACGGTTTTTGCCGCCGTTTTCACCGGTTATTTCCAGCCGTACCGGAAGCCTTATCCCGTTTTGGCGCAGAGCTCCATGGTTCAGCGCGAAAAGGCGTTCCGCGGCTTCGGCGCTTAGTTCGGTCTCACCTTTGCTTTTTGCGATGAGCACAAGTTCCGCGTAAACGTCCGCTAAAAGGTCTTTTTCCCAAACCGGGTCAAAGCTGGGCAGGGCTTCATTTAACAGCGCCATATTCCGCAGTAATTTTCCTGTTTCAAGCAGGTATGACGGGGCGGCTTCCGGTATCAGCTCAATCTCAAAGTCCCCGGCTGCTTGCAGATAGTACATCGCGCGGTTTTTGTAATCGTGAAACGCATTGTAGTATTCAAGCAGCGCGTCAAGATGCCGTCCGCCTGAATCCCTGTCGGTTTCAAACGCGCCCGCCGAAAGCAGCGAATATTTTTGATACAATAGTTTATGCGCCTTGTACTTAAAATAGTACGCGATGCGCAGCGTGATCCCGTGTATCATATCAGGCAAGCCGTAACGCGCGGTAAGTTTTTCTTTTTTGCCCAATCCCCGGTACACCTTGTAAAGTATTTCATGTAAATCACGTTTGTATCGATCCGGATCTATGCCGTAATTTAACATCCAGTAAAGATTGTTTGACTTTAAGCAGTCTTCCGTGTAGACAAGAGCCTGTCCCAAATCTCCGGAACTTAAAAAGGCTTGCGCAAGACTTACTTTCGACAATTGGGATTTGTCAAACTCGTACGATTTATTGTACTCGCTCAATGTCTCGGCAAAATCGAGACGGCGCATCATAAGCTCGCCGCGGGCAAGGTGTCCCGACGCGCGGTCTGCCATAAGCAAACTTGATGTTGTGCTGTTGAACGCTTCCTGATACCGGTAAAAACGACTTTCCAGTATTGAAAGATTATAGTAAGCCACGGACGCGAAGTCTGTATCGCCTAAATTGATTGCGCCGTTTACCGCGTCAAGGTAGTAACGTTTTGCGTCGATATAGTTGAACATATCAGAATAAATTGTTCCGAGCGTCATGCAAAAATCAGGGTCGGCTCCAAAACGCTCAATGGCATTTGTTAATAAATTTTCGCCGTCGCGCAGACGGTGCAGTTTAAAATACATCCAGCCAAGCGATCCGATGGCTTCGCGGTTTTCGGGATTTAAAACGAGCAGGCGTTCAAGAAACGCGGCGGCTGTTTTGTTTTCGTTAAGGTTGCCCGCCGTCTGCGCGAGTTTGTATAAAAGTTGAGTATTATCCGGCATCAGTTCATTCGTGATTAATAATTCATCCATCGCAAGCCGGTACAATTCGCGGTTAAAATAGAGATTCCCCAATCCAAGCGGAAACCTGTAATCAAACGGATATTCTGTTTTTCCTTGTATATAAAGTTCTATGGCGCGTTCCCAGAATTCGTTATTTGCCGCCGCAAGCGCCTGGGCAAAAAGTTTTCCCGCGCCCTCGCTGTTTTCCTGTGTATATGTTTTAACATTTGATGATAATAAAATAATACAAAAAATAAACATAAACATTTTTTCCGCGTTATGTTTTTTAGATTTTTTAATTTTTTTTAATAATGAAAAACGTTTTTTATACCAGCCATTGAATGTTTTATACAAGGCATAAAATTCTTTTTGTTCGGCGGATGTATAATGCTCGGCGTACTTTGCGGCGGAAACATTGTCATACAGCGCGCGCATCGGGGCGGATGCGTCTTCCGCCATAATACTGTTTATCCATTCGCTTTCAGCGCCGCTTTTGCGCATACCGGCAAACAACAGCCGCAATTTAATATGCCGCCATAGGCGCGTGGTTTTTTTGCGCGGGTCGTGTGAAAAAAAATAGCGTATATAGTGGCCAAAGCGTACAATTACAAGCGCGGCGGCGATAATAATAATCAGTATATAAGTAAAAGATTTTTTTATAAATGCCGCTGCCCGCGCAACGGCTGTCCGGGCAGCGTTTTCTTCCGTTTCCGCCGCTTCTTTTATCTTTAAGCGGCTGTGATTGTCTATAATTTCTTTCATCAAACGTTCAAAAAGTTCAGGCGGTGTTCCGCTTGAAAATTCAAACTCTTCGCCTTCCGCCAGTTTTTCAGTAGTTGGGTCGTACTCTATCCATCCGAAACCGGGGAACCAAACTTCTACCCACGCATGGGCCATGTTTGAGCGCACCGGATAAAAATCCAGCTTGCCTTCTTCCGGATCAAGAAAAAAACCAACGGCAAGGCGGCATGGTACGTTTATTGAACGCAGCAGCGAGGCAAACGCGAACGCAAAATATGAACAGTAGCCTTTTCTTGTATCAAAAAGAAAATATGTAAGTTGATCGCCATCCGGCGCTATGCCCGGTTTAAGGCTGTAATGGTAATCGCCGAATTTCAAATACTGATAAACACTTTGAATCTTTTCCCAATAATTATCAGTGTCCGCCGTTATTTCTTCCGCCAGAGCAATGATTCTTTTTTCACGTTCCGTTTTTTTGCTTTTTGAATCAGAAAACTTTGTATAGTATTCATAATCTGCTTCCGTGAGGCCGAGCGCTGCCACGTCATATCCGGCGGGTACGCCCTGAATCAATTCTAACGGAGCGCATACGCTAACCATGCTGTTCACCGCGTAAGCGGACTTGAAAGAAGACGCGTCCCAGCTTTCAAAAGGCAGCGTTTCGAGCGGTTCATTCATCGCAATAAACGCGGAACCGTCGATATTGACAAGGTAATATTCCTGCCTAAGTTTTTCACGCGATACACTTGGCGGTATATCATATTTTTTTTTGCCGTTTGGAAGCCTCGCGCTCTGCGCTTCTTCGTCAATCGCGTCATTGCGAAAAAAACCTATAGCCTTTTCATCATCCTCTTTTGTGTTGTACGCGGACAGCACAAAACGCCGCATCAGATAATGATCATCCGTATAATTCCCGCCATAGTAATCCAGTTCAAAATTATAATTACCGTTCATATCTATCGTTGAAGGCATTTCATCTATCAAAGAATCATCATTTTCCGATTCATATCTTGAATTTTTTCGCACAATAAAAATGAGATCATCGTTCATGCTGATTTCATTTTCAAGCCTAAGGTACGGCGCAAAATCAAAACTGAATAATTTAGGCTGCAAGAGTCCGCCGCCCTGTTCCAATGCCCTATCCTGCAACGGACGCACGAGTAAGGCTCCGCAGACGGCGGCGAGTAAAAATAAAATTGTAAAGGACGCGGCATAATCTTTTTTTTGCGGACGCATTTCAGGCGGAGACGAAAGTATCAACGCGGCAAGTTCAAAAAAAGCTATCAGCGTAAAAACTATGATACGCAGTACGGGCAGGGTGTAAATAGAAACGCTGCGGGCTATTGAAAATACCGCGATAAGCATTACGCAGTCAACGATTATCGAAACACGCAGCGCCCGCCGTGCTTGCAGTGAAAAAAATGTACTTAACGCCGTCCAATAAAACGGCGCGTTTGTTATGAATGCGTTACGGTCATAATTCAACAACAGTGAATCGAACATTATCATGCTGTTTGTATCCGTATCGCTGATTAGCAGGCGCGGAAAAGCTATCAGCAGGTGTATCATAAGGGGTATTAGGAAAATCACTAGTGTGTACGGAATATAATAGAATTTAGAACCGCCGGTTTTGGTAACGCCGGTTTTTCCGGCGGTTCCGCGCCTTGCAGCCCACCCCTCGCTGTTCAGGCATAGTACGAAGGCGCAGGCAAAAGCGCCAAGTATGGCTGCGATAAAAACAGGGGTGTCGGAAATATCGGCGGTAAGCAGATGAATTTGATAAAGAACTATGTACAGCGCCGTCGACCGGCACAAGATGGCTAACATTGCAACAGTATAGCAAACCGTTATAGCGCCCGCCAGCCCGCGCATTGCACCATAAATGGCGATGCGAATTAACACGAATTATCGGATTAAAGGTAAAACTTTGAACGCGCCGCTATCAAAGTGAACGCATCTCCGCCCCAACGACTTAACTTGACCCACAGAAATTTTTAACCGCTAAGTCGAATAAGTCGAATAAGTTTTCATTCAAATTGCTCAAAACTTGAGCCGTTTTAGCCATTCTTTGTTGGCAATTTAGCGCCTCCGGCCCTTTTTTTCCTTCCTTCTTTACTTTTTCGACTTTGCGGTAAATCTTCTTTGGCAGCGTCATGTAATCATTCCCCGAATTGCGGGTCAAGCGTAGCTCTGTAGCGGGAAAATTCATTCGCAGAACAAGCCTTGAACAGGCTCATATCCTGTGCATTTCACTAAAAACCTTTTCATGCATCATGCTTATTGAAACATTCAGCAATTTTCCAACTTCATTCAATTCCTGTTTTAACTCTTCAAGCCCGCCGGTATTTTTTGAAAGATCTATCGTCATCAGCATTACAAAATTACCTGATAAAATAGTCTGACTTATATCTTCAATGTTAATGCCGCGTTCAGCTAAAAAAGAACATACTTTGGCAATAATACCCACATGATCTGTACCGACAACCGTAATTATGGCGCGGTTAGAATTTTTTCCCGGTGATTTTTGCATTATCCGACTCCTTCACTGTTTCATTTTTCTATAGTAGAGTTGTTCAGAAACTTCAGTTTCTGAACAACTTCCGCTTAAAACTGCAAAATGCTATGCATTTTGCGAGGCTTGTGAAATAACTAACCGAGTTATTGAACAAGCCCAGTATCCGCGGTGTCAGATGTTTTCGCGTCATCCGCGCCGGATTTTTTATTATCGATAGACACATGATCAATATGGTGTTCCGTCAAAAACATATCAAGAACCGTAAGAAAAAGAATTACCGCTATGGGTCCCAGTATGATTCCGTTAAAACCGTAAGAATTAACGCCCCCCATAATAGCAAAGAAAATAATCAGCGGATGCAGTTGTATACGATCCTGCAAAAATAAAGGACGGAAAAAATTATCAAGCAAAGAAATAAATACGCCTGAAATTACTAAAAACAGAATTCCGCGTACAGGTTCGCCCGATAATATAATAGATATGCCTAGCGGCATCCATATTATCGCGCCGCCGAACATTGGAATAAAGACACATATAAATGTAAGACAGGCAAATACCATAGCGCCCTTTATGCCGAAAATTACGAATATTATATAAGCAAGTACGGCTTGAACACAGGCAACCATGATATAGCCTAAAAATAAATTTTTTATAATGTCCTTGAATTTCTTAACCAGCTTTGTTATGTATTCTTCTTTTATGGGGAAGTTATTAAGAACAAGCCTGGAAAGGTACGCGCCGTCAAGATAAAAGAAAAACAGGCAAAAAACCATAAAAACAAAGCTTATCACAAATGTACTTATATCAAGCGCTATATTCTTTGAAAAATTCAAAATGCTGTTAATGCCGTTGTTTAATATTAAAATGAGATGTTGTTGAATATCACCCGCGCTTATATTTACTTGATTCGCTGATAACTCGGAAATAAATTCTGAAAAACGCTCCAGCACTTCATAAAATATTGTGGGATTTTCGTGGAATGTTTTACGAAGAATATTTACTAATTCCATAATCTGCCGCGTAACCTGCGAAATAACAAATATTATCGGAACAAGCACTATTAACGCGGTTCCAAGCGAAAATACCCCGGCAAGAATATTTTTTAGGAATTTTCCTTTTCGTTTTGAAAAGTCAATATTTTTTGTTATGTGTTTATACAGCGGGTTTATTATTATAAAAAGAAAAATTGACCACAGCCAAATAGTAAAAAATGGCGCAAATAGTTTACAAACCAAAAGAAAAAGCGCTATAAGAATTATACCGAACACGGTATTTTGTATGGTTTTTGAATTTGGATTAATTTTTAACGGCAATATATCACTCATTATCTATTACATCTCCTTCTGCGGCGGATTTTTCCACCGGCAAAAAAATATGAAACACGGATCCCTTATCCGGTTCCGTCTGTATTTTCACAGTGCCGCCATGCTCTTTGATGCGCGACCGCACAAGATCAAGTCCGACCCCTCGCCCCGCGTGCAGTCCGCCGATTTCCGCGGTGCTGAATCCGGGCATAAAAATTGCTTGAAAAATACGATTCTTATCCTCTATATTTTCATTCCGCTTAATTATATGCATCCTCTCCGCGCGTTCTTTTATTTTTTTATAATCAAGCCCCTTGCCATCGTCCCTAAGCCTAATGTGTACCTTTTCGTTTTCAAGCTTTAACGAAATAGAAACAAGCCCTGTTTCACTTTTCCCCTTTTTAAGACGCTCTTCCGGGGTTTCTATACCGTGAAACACGGCGTTACGAACAAGCTGCAACAAAACTTCTTTAACAACACGGCGCGGAAGGTGATCAAGAAGCGCGGCGTCTATGCCTCTTGTGTCTAAATTTGCTTTTTTACCAATATCGCCTGCCGTCCGTTCAACAGCGCGTTTAAGACTTTCAATTAAAATATCGGCATGACTTTTCTTTATACCGCCCATGCTAAAAGATTTTATCTTCTCTACGCTTGTCTTAAAACCGTCTTTAT
The DNA here is from genome assembly GCA_031265535.1 of Spirochaetaceae bacterium. Lineage (GTDB taxonomy): Bacteria > Spirochaetota > Spirochaetia > Treponematales > Breznakiellaceae > JAIRMY01. The sequence continues at coordinate 9,621 of JAISCO010000111.1, forward strand.
CCTTCATTATTTCATTCATACGGATTGTAAGGTCAAGCATATCATCAAAAGTAACTTCGGCTTTTTCGCGCAGTTCAGTAATATACGTTTCAATATCATGTACTTTTTTACTGTAATTATTAAGCCCGACAATAATTGAATTAGCTTTTATCGCATGAATCGATTGAAAAATAGTTACAAGCGCGTCGTTTGAGGATATTCCCGAATTTTTAAGAATATCGTTGATTGTTTCAAATTCATAGTCCGTATCTTCTATAAAATCGCTAAAAACATTTGGGTCTATTTGCAGCACTTCAAACAGAGTATTCATTTCTTCTTGCCGTTTTGCTTCTCTAATCTGTGCTTGTTTTTCCAGTTCAATTTTGGCGCTGACATCTTCGATGTTGCCCATTATCAGGGTGCCGCTGGAAACACGGTCTATCGGGGTAAACGTACACCGCAGCGTTTTTTCCACGCCGTTTAAGCCGGTGTACTTTAATTCTTGAAGCGGGTTTATATCTTCCAGCATACCGGCATCAAAACGGCGCTCGCGTACCATGTCAAAAAAATCCGTTATTGTTGAAATTTCGGCGCTTGTAAGCGATGAGTTAAGAAGGTCTGTAAATTTACTGCCGCCCAGGCCGGATACGTCAAAAATATTTTCCATCAAATATGAATAGTTATCCTGTATAATTAAATCCTTATCCATTAAAAATAAGCTTGTTTTTAGGTTATCCCGCATTACGGCAAACATATCCCGCTCAGCTTTAAGCGAATTATTAAGTTTTTCCAGCTTCTTTTCTTTTGAAACCCGTATAAATTCATAAACATGAGCCATTACAAATAACAGAACATATACAACGATTATACGGATTGACTTCCCATCCGAATAATGATAAATGGAAAAACGCGGGTAAAACAAAACAAATAAAACTGCGGCAAAAACCACAACTGAAAATATGAAACCGTTTTTTTCCCCCATTGTAAAATATGTTAATGGCGGAATTACAAAAATCCAAATTCCTGAAAAACCGTCTGTAAACCCCTGTCTAAGAAATTCAATGCCGCTTACCGCGAGAAGTATGATCGGAATAAATTCAGCGGCAAGGAATGGCAGGCGGATTTTAAGCACCGCTAAACAGGTTATACATATAAGCGCCATGGATACAAACAGCAGGGGAAATATTCCTATGGCAAGTTTCATGGCAAACAAAAACAATGTATAACAAAGCAGCAGCGAGGACACGATAATTAACGCGGTGTTGATGTATCTGTAGCGCGTGTTTGACTGATCAAATGACCGTGCGGAAGACAGCTCGTGTTTAGGTCCGCCGGAAAAAGGGGAAGCAACTACAGAACGTTTGAAATTAAACATCTGCCGCCGCGTCCGATACATCAATTGCTACGGCAAGGTAAAAAATATCATCATAGAAAGCCTTAAAAGGTATGCAGATAATATGCGCGTTTTCATACAGCCACTGTATTGTGTGGTTGTCTCCGGCGACAACGGTAGGCAGCGAAATAACAAGTCTGAATTCCTGTTCAAAATCGTGTTTTACGTTTCCGGCTATAATGTTTATAATCTCGCCAACGCTGTCTACAACTTCATCATCTAAATCATCATGAGCCTTGCCGGTTAAGGTCTGCGTAAGTTTTATCGCAAGGGATTTTTTCATGGAAATGACAAAAGCGCCGAACGCTTCCCCCGTAATTCCAATCACGCCGGAAATATCCCAGTTTGGATACGATGCCTGATCGGAAAAATAAGGCCGCTGCGCTTCAACAATTGTATGCAACAGTTCTTTAAACACATTCTGCGTAACATCGATAAATGCCTGTATATATTTTTCCACGGTCTACTCCTTGCGTAATTATTAGGCTTGTTCAACAAGAAGAAAGATACAATATGTCCATCGCGGCTTGTCCCGCAAGCCTTGTTTAAGTTTGTTCTAAACTTGATATTTTAGACCAAGCCCGTTTAATTATGCTTATCAATTCCTGAAAATTTAATCTTTGCGATTTTCTCTCTAAAATTTTTATCGTTAATTGGCTTAATAATGTAATCCGTGGCGCCGCATTTCAGCGCTTCTACAATATTGTAACGCGCCGACTCGCTTGTTACCATGAATATCGGCAGCGTTTCGTACTGAGGCATTGCCCGTACTTTTTTTAAGAAATCTATTCCTGAAAGCTGCGGCATATTCCAATCAAGCAGGACAAGGCTGACTTGATTGGCCTCCAAAAGATGCAGCGCCGTCATCCCGTTATCGGCTTCGATATAGTTACATTTGAACCCAAGTTTGTCAAAATGACTTTTGACTATATTGCGCATGATTTTTGAATCATCAACTACAAGAATTGTCATTATATTCCTCCTAATATTTTGAAAGTATTGATAACAGTCTCTTTTTTCCTATGCTTCGCAAAAAGGATGCAAGCCGCGGCCCCTGATCTTTGCCGATCAACGCTTCATAGGCGGCGCGAAAAAGAGCCTTGCTGTCGACGCCGCGCCGCGCCGCGGCGTCATAAATCGCCTGCGCGCAGGACTTATCGCTGTCAAACTGATCTATCTTTACTATTACGCTGTCCCTCAACTCTTGCAAGGCGGCTCTATCCGCTTCGTTTAACGAAGCGGTATCGCCCGCCTCGCGCAGTTTAAAACAAAATTCTTCCGGCGCGTACTCGTCTATCCAGTTTTTTGCGCAGACGCAGCGCGCCCTTAGCCCCGCTTCCTGCTCAGGCTTAACATCACCCAAACCCGCGATAGCGGCATCAATATCGCCGCCGGCTATCTGTATCAGGCTGCACAGATGGCGGAACGGTACTTGATAGGGCGCCGCGGCGGGGATCTCCGAAACTTGCGAAAGTTCGTATATGCGCCGCTCTTTAAGGTAAACATCTTCGTTCTTTGCCGGCTCAATCTTCCACGCGAGGCGCTCGGTACGGTCGTAATCTTCGTATATTTTTATCACGTCAAGGTCAAACGAAATCGTAAATTCGGTATTCGGTCTTGTTCCGGCAAACATATAACGCACAAGTTCCGGCGTGTAGACTCTAAGCAATGTAGGAAGGTCGATCACTTTGCCTTTGGAACTGGACATTTTTCCCCCGGCGCCTTTGATGCCGATAAAATCGTACCGGAAGCTTACCGGCGCGTCAAAGTTATATACTTCCTTGCAAACAAGCCTGCCGGTGTCAAAAGAGCCGCCTTGGCTATGGTGATCCTTGCCGGCCGGCTCAAAATCGACTTTTTCATAGGCCCAGCGCATCGGCCAGTCTACTCTCCAGCCCAGTTTTACGCCTTTTGCCGTCCTTAAATCTGTTTTTGCGTGGTTTCCGCATAGATTGCAGTGGTATTCAAGCTGCCATTCGCCGTCCCAGTTGTCAATATACGTGTCATCCCGCATACACTCGTCGCAGAATATGCTTACCGGCTGCCATTCGCCTTGAATTTTATGCCGGTCGTCGCGGAATTTATCCAATATTTCTTTTAATTCAGCGCGTTTTTCTAAAGCCTTCCTGATTCCTTCCGCGTAAAGCGACGCGCGGTAACGCTCGGTCTGATAGAGGTATTCCGGGTTTATGCCAACGGCGGGCAGCGCTTTTTCTACGTCAACTTCGTGGTGGCGGGCATAGCTTGAATCGCGTCCCCAAGGATCGGGGACCATGGTTATCGGAAAGCGCAAGTGTTTTTCAAGTTCGTCTTGTTTTGGCATATTGGCCGGCACCTTGCGAAACACATCGTAATCGTCCCACGAATATATAAAACGCACGTTTTTCCCGGCTTCTTTTAACGCCCGCGCCACAAGGTCAACAGAAATGAT